>JAISVV010000116.1 GCA_031271365.1 Elusimicrobiota bacterium
CCTTTTTGACAGGGCAGCCGGCGTTGATGTCTATAATATCGGCGCCTTGCTCCTGCGCCAGTTTGCAGGCAAGCGCGATTGTTTGCGCGTCCCCGCCGAAGACTTGCATAGAAAGCGGGTGTTCTTTTTTTGCCAGCTTAAGCATTTTAAAACTTTTTTTACTTTCAAATTTTAAAGCATTGGCCGAAACCATTTCCGCGCAAACCAGGCCGGCGCCGCCGCGCAGGCACAGCAGCCTAAAAGGCGTATCCGTAATGCCGGCCATGGGCGCTAAAACCAGGTTTGACGGGCAAGTAAAACCTGCAATTTTTAGCGGGTTTATAAATCGGGGCACTTGTTATTTAACCTCTTTCCACTGATTTGTGGACGGCGTCGGTATTGTTTTGCGGCCGTTTACGCACCAGCGCAAAATATCGCGCACTTCGCTTTTGGTGTTTGCAAACTGGAAGACGTTTAAAAACTCCTCGTGCCCGAAGCCGCCGGCTACAATATGGTCGCTGGTAGAAATAGTATAAATTGTGGCGCCGTGCAAAGGCGCCCCGCCTACGAAGATTTTTTTAATTTTTTGGCCGGGGGGCGCAGCCGGGTTCCAGCTGACTTCAAGGCCGGAGGTCTGCGGCCAGTTGGTTTTGGTGTTTATGGAGTGTTCCAAAGCGTTTTTAAGTTCGTCGCCGCGCATCCTTACTATCATAACGCGGTCCGTGTAGGGTATGGCGTTAAGCAAGTCCACCTGCGTCAGGGGGCCGGCTTGAAAACCCGTTAAAAAAAGGTCGGAGTTTATTATACCGATATCATTAGAACCCCAACGCCTTATGCAATCGGCCGTAAAAACGCCTAAAGATGATTGCTTGTCTGGGTAAATTTCCAGCGGTTGTTTTAATTCGGTAAGCTGCCTTGCCGCCACTTGTTTGGCCGAGTCCCGGCCCTGCGCAATGGCTTGGGCAAGCGTTTCGTCTTCGCCGTAAAGTTCTTTGGCTAAGAGTATTTGCTCGTTTTGATAAGCCGTTACCTGCAGAGCAGAGTCAAAGCTGAGCGTAATTTTTTCCGCCTCTAAAAGGCCCGGCCGCGCGCGGCTTATCCAGGTGTTTGAAATTTTATCATAGCCGTGCGGGGCGACTTCGGCATTACCGCCAAGGATAAGGGTAAGCTCCGGTATTTCTTCGGCTAAGGTTTTTTCGTCCGGCTGGGCGGCGGCGTCAAGTTCCGCGCCAAGGCTGCTTAGAAGTATTATTATATTTGCGCCTTCGTCCTGCGCTTTGGCGGCGGCGGTTTTTACGGCTTCGGTTTCGTCAAGCACAATAAGGCCCGCATTGCGCTGTACCCTGGGGAAAGCCGCCTTAGAAATAACCCCCAAAACCGCTATTTTAACGCCGCTGCGCTCTATAATTATATACTCGCTTACGCCTTGGGGCGTTTCGCCGCCGGCGTTTTGCAGGTTGGATATCACAAAACTGAAGTTAGCCAGCTTCAGCGCGGGGGCTAAATTTTCCCACCCGAGGGCAAAATCGGCCGCGCTTAAGGTGGCTGCCGTATAACCCAGGTTGTTCATGCGCTCTACCGCCTGGTTAAACCCGCCAAGCTGGCCTTCCTGCGTTTTTGAAAACGTGTCTCCGCTGTCAAATAGTAAAGCGCCGTCCTCGCGCTCAAGCATCTTTTTTAAAACGGCAAGCCCGCCGGTTTCTTTATTTTGGTTTTCCGTATCAGGCCGCGCCCAATAGAAACCCTGTATATCGTTGGTATGCAAAAGCGTTATTTGCGGGCCCGTTTTTTTTAAACAGGCGCAAAATAAAAGCGGCGGCAGTAAAAGCGGCCAAAAACGCTGCATTAATACTCCCGCACTATGCGGCCGGTTTGCGCCGCGTAGATGCCGCCGGGGTTAGCTTGCAGATATTCCGTAAAGTATTGCGCTATGCCTTTGCTTCCCAGCGGGGTTTTGTTTTTTAGATTTTTAAACATATAACCTTCGCTGTTGCCGGCGGCGTTATAATCGTTGATGGCAAGCGTGTACATTTTTTTATCGTCTAAATCGCGGCCTTGTATTTTTATTTGGGTTATAACGGGTTTGCCGTCTTCGTACTTGTATCTTAACGCAAGGCCAGAGTATTGAAACAGGCTGCTTTGCTCTGCCAGAGAATCCTGCGCCGTTTTGCGTATAAACGCGCCGTTAACGCGCATGGTTACAATTGTATTTGGGAAGGGGAAAACCTCCGCCGCAAGCCTTTGGGTTACGGGGCCTGCCGGTATGTCGCGCCGTACGCCGCCGGTGTTTTGCATGGCTATATCGGTTTTGGCGATATTTCTTATCATATCGGCAAAAAGATTGCCTAAGGGCGAATCCACGGCTTCTTTCGGGTTGGGGTTAAGTTTTTTAATGTCTTCTTTGGCTTGGCCCAAAACCGTTTCCAGCGCCGCGCCGGCTATATTTTGCGCGTATGCTTTAACGGCCTCGTCCCGGCCTGTTTTATCGGCGTCAAGTTCTATGTATTGCGAGGTTATATTTTCCAATTTGCCGGTTTCGTCATTAAACTTTAAGGCGACGCGGCTTACGCCGCGCAGTTCGGTGCCGCTTTCAACGTAATAAATATCGCCTATTTTTGCGCCTTGTATAACTTTATGCGTGTGCCCGCCCAAAGCCAAATTAATGCCGGACAGCTTTTTTGTAATATTGCCCAGGATAACGGGTTTTTGATGTTCGTTGTCGGCAAAAGGCAAATGGGCTAAAAGCACAACGGCGTCCGCGCCGTTTTTTTTGATTTCTTTCAAAGCTTTTTTAAGTTCTTTGCGGCCTTTGGTAAATTTAACTTTTTGCGTAGCGGCGCGTATATCCTGCCCAAGGCCGATAACGGCTATTTTTTTGCCGTTTACCTCGTAAATTTTATACGGCAGCACGCCGGCCGGGCGCTTGCCGCCTT
>JAISVV010000166.1 GCA_031271365.1 Elusimicrobiota bacterium
CGATAAGGCAGATATCAAAGGGCGATATGGCCGCCGGCCAGATTATGCCGTTTTCGTCGTGGCTTTGCTCTATCGCGGCGGCTAAAACGCGCGTTACGCCAATGCCGTAGCAGCCCATAATCATTGGTTTTTGGTTTTGGTTCTCGTCCAAAAAGCCGGCGCCCATGGCGGCGGAATATTTGGTGCCGAGTTTAAAGGTGTGGCCAACTTCTATGCCGCGCGTAAAATCAAAGCCGCAGCCGCAGCGGGGGCAGCTGTCGCCCTGCGCGGCAAGTTTTAAGTCTGCGTAGATATCCACTTTAAAATCGCGCTCGGGCGTAATATTTAGGATATGCACGTCTTTCTTGTTGCCGCCTGTAATGCCGTTGTAGACGGCTTTTATATGATTATCGGCGATAAGTTTGGCCTGCGGGTTTTTTTCTTTAAAGCCCGCCGGGCCGGCAAAACCTAAGACGGAGCCTGTGGTTTGCTCGTATACTTCTTGCTGCGCCTTTTCCAGCGTTTGCGCGCCAAGGAGTTTTTGCAGCTTAATTTCGTTAAGCTCGTCCTCGCCGCGCATTAAAACGGCCACGGGTTTGCCGTCGGCAACGTAGAGCAGCATTTTTATAAGCTGTTCCTGCGGCCGGCTTAAAAAATCGCACACGTCTTTGACGCTGGTTACATTAGGGGTTGCAACTTCTTGGGGCTCAAGCAAATCTTTGGCGTCGTACTTGGCGGCTTCGGGGGCTTTGACTTCCGTTTTTTCGGTATTTGCGCTGTAGCCGCATTTGCACACGGATATCGCGTTTTCGCCGTTATCGGCAAGCACCATAAATTCGTGCGAAAAATTGCCGCCGATGGCGCCTGTGTCGGCTTCCACGGCCTGGAATTTAAAGCCAATGCGCTGGAAGATTTTTGTATACGCGTCGTACATGCGCTGGTACCACATATCGGCGTCCATATCGTCGGCGGCGAAGGAGTAGCCGTCTTTCATATAAAACTCCCGCGCGCGCATTACGCCAAAGCGGGGGCGGATTTCGTCTCTAAACTTGGTGCCGAACTGATATAGGCAAAACGGCAGTTGTTTGTACGAGCTTACGTCCTTGCCGACAAGCCTTGTTATCACTTCCTCGGCGGTGGGGGCAAGGCAGAAGCCGGCGCCCTTTCTATCCTTAAAGCGTAAAAGTTCTTTGCCGTAAAACTCCCAGCGGCCGGATTCCTCCCACAATTCCTGCGGCTGCACCACGGGCAGCCACACTTCGCAGCAGCCGGCGGCGTCAAGTTCCTGCCGGATAATATTTTCTATTTTTTTTACGACGCGCATACCCAAAGGCAGCCATTCGTAAATGCCGCTTGCCGTTTTGCGGATAAGCCCCGCGCGCAGCATAAGTTTTGCCGAGGTGATATCGGCGTCTTTAGGCGCCTCTTTTAAAGTGGGTAAATAATATTGGGTAAGTTTCATTTTTCAATTTCCTCTATCAGTCTTTTTATCCATAAATCTTGCGGGATTTTGGGGCCCGGCACGCCGCGCTCGAACCACAGGCCTTCGGCCTCGCCGCCGGCTATGCCGAAGTCGGCGTCGCGCGCTTCGCCTGGGCCGTTTACCGCGCATCCCATTATCGCTATTTTTTTGCCGTGGGCTTTTTTAAGTAAATTTTTATCGGCGTAGATCAGCTCTTCCAGTTTTTTTACATTGCCCGCGACGTCGGCGCGGCAGCGGCCGCAGGTGGGGCAGGAGATAATCTCCGGCCCAAATTGGCGCAGGTGCAGGGCTTTTAAAATTTCGTACGCGGCGCGCACTTGCATTGCAGGGTGCTCCGTCAACGATACGCGTATGGTTGCGCCTATGCCTTGTTTTAAAAGGCGCGCCATGGCTATACTGCTTTTAACCGCGCCGGCCAGAAAGCTGCCGGCCTCGGTAAGGCCGATGTGCTGGGGGATATCGGTTTGCGCGGCAAACTTTTCCGCCGCCAGACAGGTGCGCTCTAAATTATCGGATTTTAGGGAAACCAGATAGTTTTTAAAGTTTAACTGCTCCAGCAAATTGGCTTCGCTTAAGGCTTCGGCCGCCATGGTACCGGCCCATTTTTCGTCGGGCCAGTTTGGACGGCCGGCAAAATCTTTTAACGCTTTTAAAGAGCCCGCGTTAACGCCTATGCGTATGGGTATGCCCGCATCGGCGCAGGCTTTAACCACTTCTTTTACATTGGCCGCGCCGCCGATATTGCCCGGATTTATGCGGATTTTATCAACGCCTTGTTTTACGGCCTCCAGCGCGAGTTTATAGTCAAAATGTATATCGGCAACCAGCGGCGCGGCCGTTGCTTTTTTTATTGCGCCTAAAGTTTGCGCGGCCTGCATATCGGGCACGGCGACGCGGTTGATTTCGCAGCCGGCGTTTTCCAGCAAATTGATTTGGGCGATGGTGGCGGCCGCGTCGCGCGTATCCGTATTGCACATGCTTTGCACGCGCACGGGGTTGCCGCTGCCTAAAATATACGGGCCAAGTTTTATTTGACGGGTTTGTTTCATAAAGATTTTTTGATAATTACAAAAAGTATACAACATACTGCCGCAATCGCAAGGCTCCACTTCCATATTTGCTGGAATTTAGTTAGCTTTAAATCGCCAAAAAAATTGTAACCGCCTTTAGGGTTGGCTAAAACCGCATATCTTGAAAGCGGCAAAACCGGCACAAAGAAAAACGTAAAATACTGCGTGTTGCCATACATCATTGTGCCTATGCCGTTAAAGGTAAAAAGCCCGGGCGCGCCATTATTTAAAGGCGGCGGCGTTTGCCCGTCTTGAAGGCCCCAGCTTTTGCGGGCTTTATACATAAGTTTTATTTCCTTGTGCAGGGCCTTAATTTCTTTTTTTATTTTTTTATCCAGCCGGGCGTAGGCAGGGTTTTTTATAAAGGCGTCTATACCCAAAAAAGCTGCCTCAAAGCAATTGGCCCGGCAATGGGCAATATAGTCTTTTGTAAGCTCGTGCGAAGGGGGTAAAGTTTCCGGCTGCATTATTTGCCAGCTTGCGCGGCAGTTTGTTCCGCGGCGGGCGGCGCGGCGTTGCGCTTTGTAAGGCGCGCGATGTCGCTGTACGTGGCGTAGACGACCAGCATTAATATCAGCGCCAGCCCTACGGAACTTGCGCGGTATAACGTTTTTTCCTTGGCGCGTTTGCCGCGTATGCCTTCTATTATAAAAAACACTATGTGCCCGCCGTCTAAAATTGGTATCGGGAAGAGGTTGAACATACCTATGGCAACAGATATCAGGCCGATTAAAAAGAAGTAATCCGCCGCGCCGCTGTGCACGCCTTTGCCGACAATTTCAAAAATGCCTATTGGCCCGGCAACGTCGGGCGCTTGGCGGGCGATAAGTTTTTCGGTTATAGTTTTAAGCGACAGGGCCGTCCAGTAATAACATTGATGCGCGGCTACTTTGAGCGCGTTAAAAACACCTGTTTTTTGGTACACCGGCTCCAGCGCGACGCCAAGTTTTTTATCTGCGGTTACGGGCATTTGGGCGGAAAAAACTTCCTCGCCGCGTTGGTACTGCACGTTTGCGCCTTGCGGCGCGTCAGCGGCGGCGGTGATGGCTTCTATAAGCTGTTGCCAATCGGCCACGGGGGTTTGGTTGACCGACAAAATAAGGTCGCCCTTTGTAAGGCCGGCTTGCGCGGCGGGGTATCCGGCGATAACCTCGCCCACGCGGGGGGGGATGGCTTTAGGGTCGGACACGGGCAGGCCCATCATCAGCACCACAAAGAAAAAGATTACAAAAGCCAGCACGTAGTTCATGCCGGCGCCGGCGGCAACCATTATGCTGCGCTTCCACCAGGGTTTTGCGGCGAATTCGCCTTGGTCTTTAACTTCGGTTTCGCGGGAGTAGGCTTGGCCGGCGGGCTCCACAAAGCCGCCCAAAGGTATGGCGCGCAGCGAGTAGAGGGTGCCGGTTTTGCCCTTCCATTGTTTAAGCGCTTTGCCGAAGCCTATGGCAAACTCTTCCACGCGGATTTTGAGGGCCAGGCAGGCCAGG
>JAISVV010000178.1 GCA_031271365.1 Elusimicrobiota bacterium
GCTATTTTTGCCAATAACAGCAGCCTTACGCTTACAAACATCGCCATGAACGCCAACAAAAGCTCCAGTATCGGCGGGGCGATTTATTTTCAGGGGACAACTTCCGCCATGGGCGGCGGGCTAAACGTACAAACCCTTAATAGTCACGGAACTTCGAGTGTTGAGGGTAATACCGCCGCGCAGGTGGGCGGGGCGATTTATCAATCAGGCACTTTATACCTTGACGGGGCAACCTTCAGCAATAACCGCGCGGGTATGGAGGGCGGTGCCGTTACGGCAGCGTGGGTGGTGGGCTCTTATGTTAACACAAACGTCACAAACACAACTTTTTTAAATAACCACGCCGGTGACCGCGGCGGCGCAATGAGCGCGGCTACCAACAGCGTCTTTTTCAACAATGTCCGTTTTGAGGGCAATACCTCCGACCGAGACGGCGCGGGTTTTTATTCCGCGGCGTTAAGCTCCGTGCTGAACAATGTTACCTTTGAGCGCAACGTCGCCGCTGGCGACGGCGGCGCGCTTTTTAATATCTGGACGGTGGACCCTGAGCCCGGCCAATCGGTTATGACGGTTAACGGCAACAGCTCTTTTACAAATAACCAGGCGGCCAGAGGCGGCGCAATTTATAATACCGCAACCTTAAACATTGATACAACGGCCGGCAATATAATTTTCAGCGGCAACAGGGCCACGGGCGCCCAGGGCGGGGCCGATATTTTCAGTCAGGATTGGTCCACATACGTAACCCCCGGAACTAACGCCACCCCCTATGCCAATATAAAGCCCGTAATCAACTTAACGGGCAATGCCAACGCTTTATCCATGGACGGCGGCTTTGGCGGGCAGGGCATAATCAATAAAACCGGCGCCAACACCCTTAACCTCGGGGGGGACAGCAGTTTCTTTACCGGCGTCCTAAACCACGACGCCGGCACAACTAATATGACGGGCAGATTTTTTGGCGGCGTTTCAAACGTCACCGGCGGCATAGTTAATTTTAATGACGGCAGCTCGCTTGCAAATACTGGCTCCGTTGCGCTTGGCGCAGCGGGCGTTATGAATATAAACCATACCGGCGCAAACCAGTTTGCCGTTAACGGGCAGATAACCGGCGGCGGCGCTTTAAATAAAGCGGGCGCGGGCAATTTGGTTTTAAGCGGCGATAACTCCGGCTTTACGGGGCAGTTTTACCAAAGCGCGGGCGCGACGACGGTTAATACGGACAGGTTCTTTGGCGGGGCAAACACTATACGCAACTCCGCCTTAAACCTGCGGCAGACGCAGAGTGTAATGACGCTGAGCAGCCTGCATCTTTCAAACGCTGCCATAGACACCCGCAACGGCGCCATAGCGCGCTATGTTATAAACACCTTTAGCGCGGCGGGCAATAATAATTTTAGTATTGATATCAACGCCGCCAACCGAACGGCGGACCAGTTTAACATCGTCGCCGTCACCACCGCCCCGCAGGTGCGCGAACTGGGCACAATAAATATAAGCAGCTTCAATATCACAAACGACGCGCCCACCGCGCAAACGATGGACTTAAATATTTTTACCGGCGCCGTGGCGGATTATAATTTTACAACAAGCGTGACGCAGGTTGTCTCGCCGTTATACGTTTATCGGGCCCAATCGCTGGACCCTGCCGTGCTTGGCTACCAGGACCCCAGCGGCAACGGTAAAGGCACATACCGCTTGTTTTTGGCCTCCAACGGCGGCGGCGAGCAGCCGCCCCAACCCCCGCAGCCGCCGGGGCCGCCAGTGCCGATATTGACGGATATTAACCCCCAGGCCTTGCGCGGGCAGGTGACGACATTGGCTACTTTTAATAACCAAACTTTTGTTAATATGACGCTTCTTGAGCATATTTACGTTGACAGCGATAAATTTCTAACGCCCGAAGAGCCCGTTTTATACGCCTCCGCGGCGCGGCCTGTCGCCCTTTACCAAACGCCGGAAAACGAGCGCGCCCTCTGGATAAAACCTTACGCGGCGTTTGAAACCTTATTTATGACGCACGAAGCCAATATCGCCAACGACCTCTACGGCACGATTGTGGGTATGGACTTTAAGCCCAAAAAACTTAAAGACGCGTGGGATTTTATCCCTACGCTGTACGCGGCTTACAACGGCGCCGGCCAATCTTTCAGCAACACAACCGCCAGGCAAGACGGCGCCCAACTAGGTTTTATGGGCACGCTTTTAAAAGATAATTTTATAAGTTCCCTTTTACTTTACGGCGGCGGGTATTATAACACTATGTCTTTAAACGGGTTTACCGACAACACCTTTAACTGGTTTACGGGCGGGGCTTTAAAGGCGGCTTATAATTACCGCCCGTCGGAAAACCTGATAATACAGCCGGGCGCTTTTATTTCTTATAACTATTTTACCAAGCAGAATTTCTACTCCGAGTACGGCACGGCGGCGATGGTTTCCAGCAGTTTAAACGGCCTTAATATTATCCCGGGGGTTAACTTTATATACGGCGCAAAAAACTCCAACTTCTACGTAATAACGCAGTATAACTGGAACCTTAACGACCAAATTAACGGTTCTCTTGACGCCGTCGGGCTGCCCAATATACAAATGAGCCGCGGTTTTTTTGAGTACGGCCTGGGCGCCACAAAAACTATTAACGACGCCTGGATAACCCACCTTCAGGCAACCTTAAGAACCGGCAGCAGGCGCGGCGTGGCGCTGCAGGCGGGGTTTGAATATAAATTTTAATACATAAAGAGACGCAACTTAATGACAATAAAACTTTCGCTTATCATGATTGTAAAAAACGAGGCCGATAACCTGGCAAGCTGCCTAAAAAGCGTTAAAGGGCTTGCGCAGGAAATTATTGTGGTAGACAGCGGCTCGCAGGATGAGACCGTTTCCATAGCGCAGAGCTTCGGCGCTAAAATTTACAAGCGGGATTTTGATTCTTTTACCCTCCAAAAAAACTACGCGCTAAGCAAAGCCGCCGGCGAATGGGTGCTTAACCTTGACGGCGACGAAGCCTTAAGCGACGCTTTAAGAGAAGAAATAAAAAATACCCTGCCCGCTACGGATAAAGCAGGTTTTATGCTGCCGATTGCCAACGAGTTTTTGGGCCGCAAAATGAAGCACAGCGGCTTAAAGCGCGTAATGAAGCTGCGCCTTGCAAAACGCGCGCAAGCCGCATACACGGGCGGCAAAATACACGAGGCGCTGCGCGTAGAGGGCCCCGTGGGCGTTTTAAAAAACATCGTTACGCACCGGCCTTACAGAAGCATACATCAATACTTCAATAAGTTTAATTTTTACTCCACCCTGGCGGCGC
The DNA here is from genome assembly GCA_031271365.1 of Elusimicrobiota bacterium. Lineage (GTDB taxonomy): Bacteria > Elusimicrobiota > Elusimicrobia > Elusimicrobiales > Elusimicrobiaceae > Proelusimicrobium. Next base: position 3,314 of record JAISVV010000178.1, read on the forward strand.
AAAGCATGCATGAGCGCGGTAAAAAGTTTTCTTACCTGCAGTTGCTGCGCCCTTTCTTTGATTTTTTTAAAACCTATGTGCTGCGCCTTGGTTTTTTAGACGGCCTGGAGGGTTTTTTATGGGCGTATTTGGGCGCGCAGTACCCGCTGGTTAAATACGTAAAATTAAAAAGGCTGCACAGCCTGCAGGAAGAAGAGTGATATGAGCCTTATCCTGACACTGCTGCCCCCGCGAAAGGGGCTTGCCGTTTTGATGTATCATCACTTCGGCCCCGTAACCTGCCGGCAGGAAGCGGGGTTTTTTATCCCGGACGAAATGTTTGAGCGCCAGCTTGACTACATTTTAAACAAAGGCTATAAGACGCTTTCTTTCAGCGAAGTGGAAACCGCCAGCGCGCAAAAGCGGCCGCTGCCGGCAAAAGCGGTTTTAATAACCTTAGACGACGGCTGGAAAGATAATTATACAAACGCCTACCCGATAATAAAAAAGAAAAACGTTAAGATAAATATTTTTTTAAATACCGGCGATATCTCGCGCGACGCGCGCTACCTTACCTGGGACGAAGTAAAAGAAATGCGCTCCTGCGGCCTTGTGCAGTTTGCCCCGCACGGCGTAAGCCACAAAAGGCTGCGTTCCCTTACGGACGCGCAAATTAAAGACGAAGTAAGCAAAAGCAAACAAAAGCTGCAAGAGCAGCTTGGCGTTGAGGTAAAAAGTTTTTGCTATCCTTACGGCGCGGCCGACAAACGCGTACGCCAAATTGTCTTTGACGCCGGCTACAGCCTGGACTTTGGCACCAGAAAGGGCGTCTGCCCCTGGCCGTGGGACGGCAAAAAACCCATAAAACGCGCGCACATAATGGCCTGTGACGATTTAAAAGATTTTCATTTAAACCTCACCCGCGGCCGCTGCAGGCTGTAACGCGCCGCAAAACGTTTAAAATACTTCCGATAATTATCTATAATACAAAAAAGCCCAAAACGCTTAAAACTACTTTGCATGAGGTAAAAATGATTAAGATGCTTGATAGGTACTTTAAAATAACGCAGCGCGGCTCCAGCGTAAAAACCGAACTTGCCGCCGGCCTTGCAACGGGCCTTGCCATGATATATATTGTGGCGGTGATACCCTCTATACTGGGCACGGTCGGCGGAGTTATGGCGCAAAACGCGGCTTTTACCTCTGTTATTTTAGTAACGGTTATCGCCACTTTGATTATGGGGCTTTGGGCAAATGTGCCGGTGGTGGTTTCTGTAGGTTTGGGGCTTAACGCTTATTTTGCTTTTGTAGTTTGCGGCGCAATGGGCTTTGAGCCGCAGGTAGGCCTTGCCGCCATACTTTTGGAAGGCATACTGTTTTTTATAGTTTCCGTTTGCGGGCTGCGCGATATAATTGTGCGCGCCATACCGGCGGGGCTTAAAACGGGCATTGCCGTGTCCATAGGCGTTTTTATAGCTTTAATCGGCCTTGTCAGCGGCGGCGTGGTTGTGGCGCACCCGTCTACCATAGTTTCTTTTGCCGATTTTACTTCGCCGGGCCCCGCGCTGCTTACTTTTATCGGCCTTATACTTATTATTGTTATGCACGCGCGCAAAGTGCCCGGCGGCATTATTATAGCCATAGCGCTTACCACGCTTATCGGCATACCTATGGGCGTTACGGCTATACCGCAAAATTTTAAGGCTTTTTCTCTGCCGCAGGCGCCAAATTTATTTCAGTTTGATTTCAGCCAGCTTTTTACCGCGCGCTTTGCCCTGGTGTTTGTAACTTTGGCCATAGCTAACTTTTTTGACGCGGTGGGCACTTTAACTTCGGTGCTGTCTATATCTAAACTTACAAATAAAGAGGGCAATTTCCCTAATATCAAACAGGCGTATGTGGCCGATTCTCTGG
>JAISVV010000012.1 GCA_031271365.1 Elusimicrobiota bacterium
ATTTTTGTGCGCGTGCGCGACAATGTCTGCGGGCACCCGCAGCTATATCCCCATCGGCCCGCAAAATTTATCGGTGCAAATTACGGATATCAGCCAAATGCCGGTATACACGGCCAGCTCCGAGGTGTCGCGCATTTGGGCGCCTATAGGTTTAGTCCGCATACAAAACCTGCCTAACGACGGCAGGGTATTAACCAAAGAACTTGAAAAAATCAAAACGGACGCCGCAAAACTTGGCGCGCAAGCCCTGGTCGTAAACCGCTATTTTGACGAAAACGGCGGCGAATATCCCGTAACCATAGCGGCTTATTATGTTAAATTTATGGACAGGATTACCACCGAAGATAAAGAAAAAGTGGAAGCCTTTGCCTCGCAGGCGGCGATAGAAAGTGCCACAAGATAAAAAACGGGCGGTTGTCCTGTTTTCCGGCGGGCTGGATTCTGCAACCTGCCTCTATTGGGCTTTGGCCAAGGGTTATAAATGCACGGCTTTAAACATACTCTACGGCCAAAACCACGCCAAAGAAGCGCAGGCCGCCAAAAAAATTTGCAAAAAGCTGGGCGTTAAACTTATAACCGCGCGGTTTAATATGCCCTGGCTGGCCGGCGCAACCTCTTTGGTAGGCGGCGGCAGAATACCAAACGAGCCGATAAGCAAAATCAAAAACGCCAAGCGCATACCTTCAACCTACGTGCCGGCGCGCAATTTGGTTTTTGCGGCTTCCGCGGCTTCGCTGGCCGATAGCATAGAAGCAAGCGCCATTATAGCCGGCCCCAACGCGGTGGATTATTCCGGCTACCCGGATTGCAGGGCGCGGTTTTACAAACCTTTGGCCAAAGCCGTTAAAGAAGGCACCCGCCGCGGCGCGCAGGGCAGGAAGATAGAAATTTTAACGCCGCTTATTAAGTTTAGCAAAGCGCAGATTGCCGCTTTGGCCGTTAAATTGGGCGTGCCGCTTGAACTTACCTGGAGCTGCTACCGCGGCGGCCGCTTCCCCTGCGGCAGGTGCGACGCCTGCAAGCTGCGCGCCGCGGGTTTTAAAAAAGCAAAAATAAAGGACGGCGGTTTATGAAAAAATTATTCTTTCTTACAATTGCCTTATCGGCCTTAAATATTTACGCTTTTTGCGCAGATATTAAAACGCCGGGTTTTACCATAAAAGAGCATCAAAACGCGCTGGAAGAAGATAAAGAGATGCAGGCCGTCCTGTTAAAATACCGGGCTGCGCCCGCCGCGCAAAAGCCGGCCGTTAAAAAAGAAATTACCGCGCTTGAAACCAAAAACGAACAGGAACGCCTTCAAAAACACGCCCTGCGTCTTGCGCGGCAGGAAGCAAAAATTAAAGAGCTTAAAAAAGAACACGAAACAAGAACAAAAAACGTTAAACAAAACGTAGCCGCGCGCGTGGAGTACCTGACAAGCGAAGAAAACCTTAAAAAAATTAAAGAAAAGCCGCAAAGCGCGCCGCAAGAAGTTAAAACAAAAGATAAACCAAAAAAATAATGAGCATATTTGCAAGGCTGTTTAAATTGTTTTTATTTGTTATTTTTACCCCGCTTTTTGCCATGGGGGCGTTTTTGTTTTTCTACCAAAATTACAGCAAGACGGAGGTTTTGGCCAACTATTACGGCGTGGCGCAAATCTCTGCGGATTTTATAAAGCAGAATATAGAAAATATTTCGCTGCGCTTTGATTTCGCCAACGATTTAAACGCCCAAAACGCCGCTTCACAACAAGCCGCGCTGGATTTGGCGCGCCGCAACAGCCCTGATTTTATTTTCCTTGCTCTGCTTGACGAATCCGGCCTTGAAAGCGCGCGCAGCGCGGGGGAGGAGATTTCCAAAGACATTTCTTATTTAGATTTTTCGGCCGACGAAGATTTAAAAACTTTAACAACAGATAATGTGTCGGTAAGCGGCATTGATACGCGCGCGCCCTTCCCGCTTATAGAGGTTACCTATCCTTTAAAAAACGGCGGTTATTTATTTGCGCTGGTAAACCTTTATTCCATGTGGGATAAATTTACCCGCACGCGGATAGGCCGCGGCGGCGGCATCTATTTTGCCGACGCAAAAGAAGGCTTTCTGGAGTTTAACGACATGCCCGCGCCGCTTATGGCGCCGCAGCAGCTGCAGGAAATTATCTCTTCCGGCAGCTTTTTGATTAAAGGTTTGCGGCTTGCCGGCGCGGGCAATTACGCCGGCGCGTGGGCCCCTACGCCCGTGCCGGATTTATTTGTTTTTGTGCTGCAGTATCAAAAAGAGGCTTTCTACACCATAAACCTTATCACGTGGCTTATAATATTTTTTATCCTTGTCACCACCACGCTTTCCTACTTTGCCGCCTTATCATTTTCGCAGGAAGTCAGCGAACCCGTGGAGCAGCTTACCGCCGCCGCGCGGGAAATCGGCGGCAATAATTTTGACGTGCATATCCCCCGGGGCCGCAGCTGGGGCGAGTTTGAGCTTTTAATAAAAACCATAAACGAAATGGCCGCGCGCCTCAACCAGTATCAAGCCGTGCAGTTTGATAAATTATTAGACGAAAAGAAAAAGTTTGATATGCTGGCCGGCCATATGCAAGACGGCCTTATAATGTGCGCCTTGGACGGCCGCTCGCTTTTTATAAACAAAGCGGCAAACCGCATTTTAGCCAGCGGCGCTTTGTGCGGCCTGCTAAACTGCGCGCAAGGCCAAACGCCCGCTTTAAAAGATTTAATCACCCTGCCCGCGGGCGCGGCGTTTGACTATCAAAGCTCCACCGGCCGCAAAAAACGCTTTGAGGTTATAAGCCAAACCTTCCGCCCCGCCGGCGAGGAAGAAGTTGCCCTTATCATCCTGCGCGACATCACCACCGAGCACGAAATTAACGAGATGAAAAATAATATCTTTAACTCCGTCGCGCACGATTTGCGCGCCCCGCTTTTGGGCCTGCAAGCCTACATAATGATTTTGGCCGAAAGC
>JAISVV010000016.1 GCA_031271365.1 Elusimicrobiota bacterium
ATATTATCATCAACCTGGAGAAGGGCGCCGTCTCTAAATGCTACTACACCCCTGAGGAGCAAAATATCTTTGAAGATTTATCAAAACCACTTATTTTTGAGCCTATAGGCTACAACTGCCCCAAACCCCACTGCGCCTTAAACTACAACTGGCACGGCACGGGCATAATACCGGAGTTGGATATCTGCACCTACGGCAAAATGATGGAACGCCCCAACACCTACAACCCCAAACTGGTAAAACTTTTGGATTTTAAATTTGCCGACGTTTACAAAACCCGCAGCGACAGCGAAAAAATAAAAATATCGCAAAACGTTAAAAAGCGTTTTGCGCAAGGGTGCGCTCTCTGCGGCGCGCGGCCCGAAATTAATTTTAAAAACAAGATAAGGCTTAGAATTTACAATCATCTAAAGCGCAAGCTGGAGCGCAAAGGGCTTATTTGTAAATGAAGTTTAAGGATATGTTAAGCAAACTAAAAAACCCCCTGCCGCCCGAGGCAAAAACGGATAAAGCAAAGGCGGACGTTTGGTTTGTGACGGGCGCGTCTTCGGGCATCGGCATGGCGCTTTGCCTTGAACTTTTAGGGCGCGGTTTTAAAGTAGCCGCGGCAAGCAGGAATACCGCGCAGCTTGAAAACATGGCGCAAAACCACGCAGGCGCCCTGCTGCCGTTAAGCGCAGACGTTACCGACGGCGGGCAAATAAAAAACGCCGTATCAAAAACGCTGGAGCATTTTGGCAAAATTGACGTGGTTGTAAACAATGCGGCCGTAAGCTCCTATACCTCCACGGAAGAATCCGTAGAAAGCGACGAAAAATATTTATTTGAAGTAAATTTTTGGGGCGCCGTGAGGGTAGTAAAAGAAACGCTGCCCCATTTAAGGGCGCGCAAAAGCGGGTTGATTATCAATATTTCTTCCGTAAGCGGGCTGACCGCTTTTAAGGGGACGGGTTATTACGCGGCGTCAAAACACGCGCTGGAGGGGTTTTCGCAGTCTCTATCGGAAGAAATAAAACCTTTGGGCATCGGGGTGCTTATCGTAGAGCCGGGCATAGTAAAAACGCCGATATCGCAAAAAATAAAAATTAATTACCCCGCGATAGAAGAATATAAAGCCATCTTCAAAGACGCCATAGAATACCTTGAAAACGACGTGGAGTATAAAACGGCGCAAGGCTCGCCGGAAAAAACGGCCCGGGCCATAATAGACGTAGCCTGTTTAAAAACCAGGCCTTTAAGGCTGCTTTTAAACGCCCTCACCTATGATATAGTAACCGATAAATTAGAAAAGGATAAAGAAGAGTTTTTAAAATATAAAGCATACACTCTGCGCGCCGATTACGCGGGGGATTAAAATTATGGCTAAACTTTTTATATCTTTTTTTAACGGCATAGACGACGCCAAAAACCCTTCCGCCACGCTGTGCTTTTACGAAACTTTTTTTGAAGGTTTAAAAAACGCCGGCAACGAGCTTTTTGTCTATTCCAACAAACTTTTAGGCCAGGATTTTGGCAAAATACCGGAAAAACTTTTAAACCGGATAAAGAAGTTCGACCCGGATTTAATCTTTCTGTTTAACAACTGCTTTTTTGATATTTCCAAAGACTTTAGCTGCCCTATTGTGATATACGAGGTAGACTCGCCCTTTTTATACTCTAATAAAGCTGCAATTAAAGAAAACCCTTCCAGATACAAATTTTTTGTGCCGCAAACCTGCACCGCCGACGTTTTAAAACAGCAGTTCGGGGTGGCGGGCAAAAATATACTGCCGGTTCCGTTTTTTACGGAAGTACGCGCCGAGAATGTGCCTCCGGCTGCGAATATTTCTTTTATAGGCACAAAATTCTCGGACGACAGAAACATCAATTTATGCGGCAGGTTTATGCAAACGCGCCCAAACGAAAGCGAAGTAAAAATAGTTAAAAAATTTTTTACAAAACTTAAAGAAAACCCTTTTATCACCGGCAGGGAACTGCAGGGCCTTAATTACCTGCGCTCAAGGAAGATCGCAAATATTTTTAACTTTTCAAACCAGGATATTTTAACGGCGGTTATATTTGAGCTGTCGGATTTTGAAAGGAAGAGGGTGCTTTCCGCCGTGGCGGATTTGGGGCTGAACTTATACGGCATGTACTGGGCCGAAAAAACAACCAACGAAATTAATATGCAGCTTAGCTTTAAAGAAAAAAAGGTATATTCGCTGCGGCATAACCAGAATATTTACAACTCTTCAAAAATCGGGATAAATATAAATCATCTGCAGGCGAAGACGGGGTTTTCCTGGCGGGTGTGCGATATTATGGCCTCCGCCGCCTGCCTGGTAAGCGAATATAAGCCGGATTTTGACACCGCTTTTCCGGGGATAAAAATACCCTTTTTCTCTAACCCTTATCAGGCCCGCGAGCAATGCCTTAAACTTTTAAACAACGAAAATATGCGCCAGGATATCGTTGCCGCCTGCAATGAAATTATTGATAAAAAATACCGCTTTGCAAATATTTTAGAAATCATGGAGCAATACCTTGGCATTAACCTGCGCGGAAAAACGCCGGGCAAAGCCTCTTTTGTTTTTGTAGACCACCCCGCCGCGGCCGGCGAGGAAAAACCAAAGCCGAACTTAAAAAATAAGATAAGATTAAAAATACACAGACATCTTGATAAAAAATTAAAAGGAAAAGGCCTTATCTAAAACGCTTATTAACAGGTGTGAAAATGAACAACCCGCTGCTGACGTTTATCTGCCCGTGCTATAACCACAAAAACTACGTTGCGCCCTTTATAAACAGCGTGCTTGGGCAAAGCAGCGCGCGCTGGCGGCTTATAATTACGGACGACGGCTCTACCGACGGCACCCCGGAGGAAATAAAAAAATTTACCGCCGACAAAAGAATAACGCTTATAGAAAACCCTTATAACCGCGGGATAAATTACAGCTTTTCCGCCGCGTACAAACTGGCGCAGACGGAAATTATTTCTTTTATCGCCTCGGACGATATCCTCTACCCCGGTTATATAGAAACAATTATGCCCTATTTTAACGACCCAAAAACCGTCGCCGTCCAGCCCGCCTTAGACCATATGGACGAAACGGGCAAACCGCTAAAAACCCGGCACCTAATGGAAAAGCAAAAACTTTACAGCCGGGAGAAGTTTTTTCAATCGCTGTTTTTGTGCCGCAACCAAATTACCGGCCCCGGCCTGGCTTTCAGGAAAGCCGCCCTGGCGCCCTATTGGCCCTTTAACCAGGGTTTAATAAACACCCACGACTGGCAGATGAATATGTTTCTATCCTTTGACGGCGAAATAAAAATTACCGATACCCCTTTGGCGCGCTACCGCCGCTCTTTGCAAAGCGCCTCCGCCGCGCGGCCCGACACCGCGCTGCGCGAAAGCGTAGAAACGCCGGTAATTATGGCTACCCCCGCCGCGCTTATAGGGGAAGATTTAAACCTCTTTTATAAATTTTTCGGCGACAGCGAAGTAGTAAAAAATAAAAAAATAGACGCAAGAACCATCCCCTTTTGGCTTGGCAGGATAGCTTTAACCTCAAAAGAACCGCAGCAGCAAAAATGCGGGCTTGCCGCAATAATGGATTTTATTTCCGCGGCGGGCAATATGGAGCTGCTAAACGCTTTATACGGCTTTACCTTTAAAGATTACATGAATCTTGCCGCCCTTATCCCCTATACGGATAAATTTCAAAGGAAGGCAAAAAAATATAAAACTATTTCCGCAATTCTGGGGGGCTTGGTTTTGCTGCTGGCCTTTATCTTATGTCTTAAGGTATTTATATGATTAAATT
>JAISVV010000035.1 GCA_031271365.1 Elusimicrobiota bacterium
CACCGCCTCCCAGGCGGCCGAGGCCGCGGCGGCGGGCAGTTTGTCCACCTCTGGCCTTTCCTTTGACTCCGATTTAGAAAAGGCGTTTCCCACCAAGCCCGTGGAGGTGCAGCCGCAGCAGCGCTACAGCTACCGCATGAACGATAACACCTACATGGGCCGGCAGGTTGAGCCCGAAGAGGAAACCCCCCCCGCGCCAGCCGCGCCGGAGGACGAATACACCGAAGAACAAGCCAAAATAAAGGATTATGCCAGAAACTATTTTGCCGTTAACGCCGGCGGTTTAAGCGCTTCTTTAAAAATCAATTTACTTAAAGATATAGAAGCCGGCGAGCTGATAAAAGAAGTAGGCGGCGCGGGCGTTACTTTTGGCGCGCAGTATCAACGCCGTCTTACGGACAGGCTTTGGCTGGGCGGTGTTTTAAATATCGGGCTTATCCCACAAAATATAACGGAGGCAAGCCCGCAGCTGCAAATAAAAACCACCGGCCAAATCATAGATTTTGACATACTCTTCGGCTTTTACTTAAACCCTAAAAGCAAAACGCGGCTATACCTTTTAGGCGGCGGCGGGCTTAGCTCTGTTAATATAGATAAAAATGCGGTCAGGCTGACAGACCCCGGCGGCCCCAACGAAGGATGGGTGCCTTTGGAAAGCCAAAGCGCAAAGTCCTCGGGGTTTGGGGCGCTTTTCGGCGCCGGGATAGAGCGCTCTGTAATGGATATAAATTTAGCGCTGGAGCTGAGGGGCCAATACAACAGCTTAAGCCGGGATTTTGAAGGCAGCCGCAAAATAAATTATTACGCGCTGTTAAAGGCCGGCTGGTTTTTTTAATGAAAATCCTTTTAATGCCAAACTCGCTTAAAGGCAGCATGAGCGCAGGCGAGTTTTGTTTTTTAGCGCAAAAACATTTAAAAAACTTTGATATCTCCTGCCTGCCCGTATCAGACGGCGGCGACGGCGTTTTAGACGTTTTTAAATCCGCGTCCCCCGCCGCTAAAGAGTATAAAATTACCGCCGTAAACGCCATAGGCCAAAAAAAAAGCGCGCCGTTTTTGCTGCTGCCCGGCGGCGTCTGCGTGATAGAAACAGCCAAAATCTGCGGCCTTGGCGGGCTTAAAAAAAGCCAATTAAACCCGCTGGGGGCCACCTCTTACGGCATTGGGCAGGTTGTTAAAGCGGCAATAAAAAAGGGCGCAAAAACTTTTTATATAGGCTTGGGCGGCGTGGCCACTAACGACGGCGGCGCGGGCATGGCGCAGGCCTTGGGCTTTAAACTAAAGGGTAAAACCGGCGCGCGGGTTGCTTTTGGCGCGGGGCAGCTTATAAACCTTGCAAGCGTTTCCAAAAAACCGGCTTATTTAAAAAATATAAAATTTATCGGCCTGAGCGACGTTAAAAACCCCTTATTGGGCAAAAACGGCTCGGCCTGTGTTTACGGCCCGCAAAAAGGCGCAACGCCGGGGCAGGTGCTGCAAATGGAGCGCGCCTTAACAAACTATGCGCGCGTTATAAAAAAAGATTTGGGCGTAAATATAAACAAGCCGCGCATGGGCGCGGCAGGCGCAATTGCCGCAGGCCTAAGCGGTTTTTTAGGCGCGCGGCTTAAAGACGGCAGCGCGTTTATTTTAGGTAAAACCGGCGCGCGGGCCGCCGTAAAAAAGTGCGATATGCTTATCACCGCCGAAGGCAAACTGGACAGGCAAACCTTCTTCGGCAAAGCGCCCTCCGCGGTTTGCGCTTTGGCCAAAAAATACAAAAAACCGGTAATTTTTATCTGCGGCGTGAGTGAAGTTAAAGATAAGGCTTTGCTGAAAAGATACGGCATTACAAAAGTTATAGAGATTTCCCGCCTTGCAAAAAATCAACAAGACAGCATTAAAAACGCAGAAAAATATCTCTCAAAAATTTTTGCCGCAATAAAATAAAAAGCCCGCGCGTTTGCGCGGGGCTTTTTATATTGCCGCGGCAATTTTTACGCGGCGTATTGTATTTTGGCGCGCAGGCTTTCTCGGATATTTTCTTTTTGAAGATTTATTTTTAAACCGGCTTTTTGTTTTTGTTGCGCTAAAAAATATTCCGGCTTTGGGGCCCGCATTGTAAAAACGGGGACGCTCCCGCCCGCTTTTTGCTTATAGCAAACGGGGGGACAATAGAACTTTTGCCTATGGTAATCGGGGCTAAAGGGCCCGGGGCGGCTTATAAATATTTCGTAAAAAACCCTTCCAGCCTGTTTTTATATTGTTGGCCGGCCACTTCGGCCGAATCGGTGTGCGCGGCGTTGGCCACTATCCAAAGCTGTTTGGGGTTGGAGGCTTTGGCGTAAAGTTTGCGCGCGTCGTGGCGCGGGGCCAGCTGGTCGTCGGAGCCGCTTAGAATAAATATCGGCTTGCCTTGCAATTGGCGGATATTGTGTTTTGGACTGAACTTTTCGGGGTTTAGGCCAAGGCGTTTGCGGGCAAAATATAAAGTTAAAGCCACCATAGGGAAGTACGGCACGCGCTTGTGCATTTTGGCCCAGCGCGTTACCACCTTTTCGTAAGAATAGTAGCAGCCTTCCGCCGCTATAGCTTTAACATTGGGGTTATGCGCCGCCTCGTAGACAGCCACAGCCGCGCCCATGGAAAGGCCGTAAACGCCCAAAACCTCGGCCTGCGCGGGCCGCGTTTGCAAAATTGTTTCTATAGCCGCGTCGGCGTCTTGTATCTCCAGATAGCCTATAGAGGTTACGCCGTCGCCCGACTCTCCCGAGCCGCGAAAATCGAAATAAAATAAATTATAGCCCGCGTCGCGCAAAAAATAAGTGTTGGCTAAAATATTGCCTTTATTCATGCCCCAGCCGTGCATAAAGATTATGGTTTTATTGCTGCCTTGCGTAGCCGGAACAAACCACCCTTTCAGCGTAATGCCCGCTTTATTTTTAAAAATAACGTTTTCAAACGGCAGTTTAAACTGGTCCGGGAAGATGGCCACCGGTTTGCGGTTGTTTTTGCGGTGCAGGATAGTGTCGCTGGCGCGGTAAGCGGTGTTAAGGCACAAAAGCGCGGCAAGCAAAATAAATAAAACGATAAGAAGTATTGTCATAATTATATTCTATAAATTTTCCCCAGCGTTTTTGGCAAAGTTTCAATAATGTCTGTGGCTAAAAGCGCGGTTGCGGTTTTTTCTTTTACGGCCAAATCGGCCGCCGCGCCGTGCAGATAAACGCCAAGCAGGGCGGCTAAAAAATTGCGCGGTATTTTTGTTTCCCGCCGGATAAGCTGGGCCCACACGCCGGCTATAATGCCGGCCAAAGCGTCGCCGCTGCCGGCTTTTGCCAGGCCTTCGTTGCCGGTGGTGTTGGCGTAGGTAATGCCTTTAAAACTTACTTTTGTTTGCGGGCCTTTAAGTAAAGCCGCCGCGTTTGTCACGGCGGCAAGCTGCGCCGCGGCGGTTTGCGGGTCAATTTTATTTTTACCCAAAAGCCTTTTAATTTCGCCGGTATGCGGCGTTAAAATATGCGGCGCGGTTTGCTTTAACTTGCTTAGGCCTTGCGCGGCGAGATAATTTAATGCGTCGGCGTCTATTACCGCGGGCAAATTGCTTTGATTGATAAGTTTTAAGGATACCGCCGCGCCTTTGCCCAGGCCTGGGCCCGCTAAAAGCACGTCCTGGGGATTATTCTTTATATGGGTTAAAATAAAATTTAAAGCTTTTGCGTCAAGATATTTTTTGCACGGCAGGTTTAAAACCAGGGCCTCCGGCGCGGCGGCGGCAAGCGCGCTGTATAAAGCCTGCGGCGCGGCTATGGTTACAAAACCCGCGCCCGCGCGGTACGCGGCGCGCGCGCATAAAACCGCCGCGCCCGGCATATCGGCAGATCCCGCCGCAATAAACACTTTGCCGTTTAGGTTTTTATAAGAGTTTTTTGCCCGCAGCGGGAAGTTGTTTTTAAAAAACGTTTTTGTAATTTGCTTCATTTTTTATAAGCCACCACAAAGGCGGCGGCGTAGTTTTTGGTGTGCGTTAAGGATACTTTAAACAAAATGTTTTTTGCTCTTTTGTCGTGCAGCAGGATTTCCGGTTTGTTGTTTTTATTTTTTATAACTTCTATCTTTTTTAAGGCCAGCTCGTCAAAATCTATGGCTTTAAAAACGGCTTCTTTTGCGGCAAAACGCGCGGCAAGGTGCTGCCCGGGGTTCTTTTTTGAGCGGCAATAGCTAAGCTCGGCGGCGGTAAAGACGCGGTTTAAAACAGGTTCTTTAAGGCGGCCTATGCGCTTAACTTCTTCTATATCAATGCCGACGTTAATTATTTGCATTATTTCATTGCTTCGCGCATTTCTAATATGGCGTGCGGCAGCCCGGTAAACACCGCGCGCGCTATGATGGAAAAGCCGATATTCAAACACTCCATGCCGTCTATGGCGGCCACGTCGGCCGCGTTTTCTAGATTAAGGCCGTGGCCGCTGTGCACGCGGATGCCAAGTTCCTTTGCCAGGATGGAGCACATGGAAAGCTCTTCCAAAAGTTTAGCGCGCAGAGAGGCGTTTTTAGCCTCGCTGTAATCTTTGGTGCAAAGCTCCACGATATCGGCGCCTATTTTTTTTGCTTTGCGCACGTCATCGGGCTTGGCGTCTATAAATAAACTTACTTTAATGCCCGCGCGTTTAAGTTTGCCGGTTAAGGCGCGCAGAGAGTTTTCCGTCTTGGCGTCTATTTTAAGCCCGCCGGAGGTAGTAAGCTCGTTGGGATATTCCGGCACTATGCATACCGAACCCGGCGCGTATTTTAAAGCCATTTCGCACATCTCTTTGGTGTTTGCCATTTCCAGATGCACTATTTTGCGGTTTATGGCGCAAAGTCTTTGCAAATCGTGTTCCTGCACGTGGCGCCTGTCGCGGCGTATGTGCAGCACTATATAATCCACGCCTAAGGTTAAAGCGGTTTTTGCGGCTTGCACAGGGTCTGGCGCGTTAATGCCGCGCGCTTGGCGCAGCGTGGCAATATGGTCGATATTGAGGCCTAAACAGGGGGTCATAAATTTTCTCCGTTATGCTGCAGATAATAGTTTTTGGTTTGTTCGGCGAAGTTTTCAACTTGTTCTTTATTTTCGCCTTCCACAAGGATGCGCAGCAGCGGCTCGGTGCCGCTGTAGCGCACAAAAATGCGGCCTTTTGCGCCCATTTGCGCTTGAAGGTTTTTAATAAAATCGTTTAGCCCGGGCACTTTATCCAGGGGCGTTTTATTTTTTACTTTTACCGGTATAAGTTTAAGCGGGTATTTGCTCCAGCGCGTTTTAAACCAGCTTGCCGGCCTGCCGGATTTTTTGATAACAGATAAAAGTATCAACGCCGATAAAATGCCGTCGCCCGCCGGCGAGATATCTTTAAAAATAATATGGCCGGAGGTCTCCCCGCCCAGCGATAAATTTTCTTTCTCCAGCGCTTCAAAGACGTATTTATCGCCGA
>JAISVV010000067.1 GCA_031271365.1 Elusimicrobiota bacterium
ATAGAAAAGCACGGCATCTTTGTTTTAGACGCCGTTGAATGCTGGGTTAGCAAAGGCTACAAAACAAAAAAAATCTTCCACGCTGTAGGCGACGGAACTTTTAAAGTAGACGGCAAAAAGCTAAACTACCGGCGCATAATGAAAGATAAACTGCCTAGCGGAGTCTAAATCCCAAGTGGCCGACCATGCGGTTGATGACGCCTTTGATATGCCCGTCAATGCCGTTGGAGAAGATTACGATTAAAAGCGAAGTAAAAACAAAAGCCATGCCAGTTGCTATGGTTTGGGTAAAGCGTTCGCCAAACACCAAAATGCCCACAATTATCGCCGTAGCCGGCGAGAGGCAGCCCATCAAAGAAGTGATAATAGACCCCGCCTTTTTTATAGCTTTAGTTAAACTTAAAGCGGGCACCGCCGTGGATAAAACGGCAAGCAGCAAAACGTTAACGCCGCTTTTTACGTCGGGCAGGGCCAGGGTTTCGCGCCCCGAAAGCGCAAGCGCGGCAAAGAAAACGCCGCTTAAAAGCATAACGTAAAAAATCATTTTAACGCTGTTGATATATTTAAGCTGCGAATGATTAATGCACACTATATATATGGCGTACAAAGTTGCCGCCAGCAAAGAAAGCAGCACCCCGAACAAATTTGCGCCCTGCGCGTACTCCCCGAAAGAAAAGAACGCCACCCCCAGTAAAGCCATTGCCGCCGCCACAAACATACTTTTACGGCGCGGCTCCTTAAAAACAAACATGGCTATAAACATTACCATTATGGGGTAAATCATCTGCAAAGCGGTGGTAACGCCGCTTGCAAGGTATTTGTAACTGCAAAACAAAAAGTAGGCCGTGCCGTTGTATAAAACGCTTAAAAATAAAAGCAGCCCAAACTCGCCTTTGCGCAGGCGGAAACTTACTTTTTTAAACAGCATAGCCAGCAGCAGCACGGCGGCGGCCGGCAAAAAGCGGTAAGTTAAAATGACGATAAAATCCAACCCCGCCGCGTAAAGCGGCAGGGTGAATAACGGTATAAGGCCAAAAGTTATATTGGCTAAAACGGCGTATAAAAAGCCGCGGAAGGTGTCCATAATTTTGCCGGTTTAAGGTTTGGTTACTCCCATTCTATAGTGGCCGGCGGCTTGGGCGTGATATCGTAGATAACGCGGTTTACGCCGTCCACTTCGCTTACGATGCGCTGCGATATTTTGCCCAGAATTTCGTATGGTATGCGCGCCCAGTCGGCCGTCATGGCGTCTTTGGAGGTTATCGCCCGCAGGCCTATGGTATGGAAGTAGCTGCGCTCGTCGTTTTTAACGCCCACGCTTTTGATATTAGGCAAAAAGGCAAAGTATTGCCAGATGACGCTTTCAAGCTTATGCGCGGCGATTTCTTCCCTTAAAATAGCGTCTGCTTCGCGGATAATTTTTAATTTATCTTCGCGCACTTCGCCAAGGCACCTGACCGCCAGGCCGGGCCCCGGGAAAGGCTGGCGCCACACAAAGGCTTTGCTCATGCCCAGCTTTTCGCCCAGCTCGCGCACCTCGTCTTTATACATAAGGCGCACGGGCTCTAAGAGTTTAAGCTTCATTTTCTCCGGTAAACCGCCGACGTTGTGGTGGCTTTTGACAAGGCCTTTTTTGCCGTCGCCGCTTTCTAAAATATCGGGGTAAATGGTGCCTTGCAGCAAAAAGTCAACGGAGCCTATTTTTTTGGCCTCTTCGTCAAAGACGGCTATAAACTCAGCGCCGATGATTTTGCGCTTTTGCTCCGGGTCGGTGACGCCGGCGAGTTTTTTTAAAAATCTTTCCGCGGCGTTAACGCGGATAAAATTCATTTTATAAGTGTCTTTAAACAGCTTTTCCACTTCGTCGGCTTCGTTTTTGCGCAGGAGGCCGTGGTCAACAAAAACGCAAATCAAATTATCGCCTATGGCCTTATTTACCAAAACCGCGCAGACGGAAGAATCCACCCCGCCCGAAAGCCCGCAAATAACTTTTTTATCGCCCACGGTCTGTTTAACTTCTTCTATCATTTTGTTTACGTCAAACGTTCTTTGTTCTCTCATAAATTCCCCGCGCTGTAATTGCTTTCTTCTTTAGTTATCATAATATCGTGCGGGTGGCTTTCTTTAAGCCCCGCGTTGGTTATGCGTATAAACTTGCCGTTTTGGGTAAGCTCTTCAATGGTGCGTACGCCGCAATAGCCCATGGCAGACTTCAGGCCGCCGACAAGCTGGTAAACCACGTCGCTCAACGCGCCTCTGAAGGGCACGCGGCCCTCAACGCCTTCGGGCACAAGTTTTTTAGCGTTTTCCTGGAAGTACCTGTCGCTGGAGCCGGCCGCCATGGCAGATGTGGAGCCCATGCCGCGATACGTTTTAAACGCGCGGCCGTTGTACATAATATTTTCGCCGGGGGATTCCATCGTGCCGGCAAATAAAGAGCCCATCATACAAACGCTCGCGCCGGCGGCAATGGCTTTTGCTATATCGCCGGAGTATTTAATACCGCCGTCGGCAATTATCGGGATATCGTGTTTTTTGGCGGCCTGGTAGCAATCGTGTATGGCGGTAATTTGCGGCACGCCTATGCCGGCCACAACGCGCGTCGTGCAAATTGCGCCGGGGCCTATGCCCACTTTAATGCAATCCGCGCCGGCTTTAATCAAGGCTTTAACCGCCTCGGCGGTGGCTACGTTGCCGGCAATTATCTGCACATTTTTAAAAGAGGCGCGCAGCTTTGCAACCGCGTCTATGACGCCCTGGCTGTGGCCGTGGGCGGTATCAACCACCAAAACGTCGACGTTGGCGTCAACCAACGCCCGGGCGCGCTCCAGCATATCTTTTGTGGTGCCCACGGCCGCGCCCACCAAAAGGCGGCCTTTGCCGTCCTTGGCGGAAAGCGGGTATAAAATGCCCTTTTCTATATCTTTAATGGTGATAAGGCCTTTTAAGCGGTATTTATCGTCTACAAGGGGCAGCTTTTCCACTTTTTTGCTTCTTAAAATCTGCTTGGCTTGCGCCAAGGAGGTGCCCACCTTGGCGGTAATAAGGTTTTTGCTCGTCATGATATCGGCAATTTTAACGGAGCCGTCGGTTTCAAAGCGCATATCGCGGTTGGTTAAAAGGCCGATAAGTTTGCCTTCCTTATCCACTATAGGCACGCCCGATATTTTGTAGCGCGCGGTAAGCGCGCGGGCGTCGTTTAAAGTATTTTCTTTGTAGAGGGAAAACGGGTCGTATATCACGCCGTTGTCGCTGCGCTTGACGCGGTCAACCTCCGCCGCTTGCGCGGCAAGGGGCATATTTTTGTGTATTATGCCGATGCCGCCCTCGCGCGCCACGGCGATGGCCATGCGTGATTCGGTAACCGTGTCCATGCCCGCGCTCATAAGCGGAATGTTCAGGTTAATCTTTTTTGTAAGGCGCGTTTGGGTTTTTACGTCGCGGGGCAATACTTTTGAATGCTGGGGGATCAGGAGAACGTCGTCGAAAGTCAAACCTTCTTTAGAAAATTTATTATCCATTTTCAGTTTTCCTTTCTATTTATTATACCTTTTTGAAACACGGCTGGCAATGAACGCCGTTTTTTGATAGCATAAAAATTAGTAATTATTTATAGTTAGGGGGATTTATGGGCAAAAAAACGCAGGAATTAGTTAAAAAAGCCGGGCTTAACGTTAACGAACTTATCAAAAAACTCAATAAGGCCTATGCCGACGAATGGCTGGCCTATATACAATACTGGACAGGCGCGCAGGTTGCGCAAGGCTTAATGCGCCCCAACGTGCAAAGCGAGCTTAAAGAACACGCCGCGGAGGAGCTGGCCCACGCGCAAATGCTGTCTGAGAGAATAATCCAGCTTGGCGGCGCGCCGATTTTGGACCCTGAGGATTATTTTAAACAAACCAACTGCGGCTACGACGCGCCTAAAGACTTTGACGTCAAAGCGCTGCTAAAGCAAAACATCGCCGGCGAACGCTGCGCCATTGCCGTCTACAATGATTTACTTAACTACACGCGCGGCAAAGACCCCGTAACCATGCACATAGCCCGCCACATCATGCAGGAAGAGCAAGAGCACGAGCAGGATTTAGAAGACCTTTTAACCGATATCACAAGCAAATAAACCCTAAAACCCGCCGAAAGGCGGGTTTTTTACGTATAATCTATATATGTTTAAAAATATTAAAGCGGTTTGCTTTGACGCCGATGATACGCTTTGGCAAAACGAGCCTATCTTCCGCCGCGCGGAGCGCAGGTACTGCCGCCTGATGAAGCCGTATTCGCCGCCGGAGGAAACCGCCCGCAAACTCTTTGCGGCCGAGGTGAAAAACCTGCCTTTGTACGGCTACGGCGTTAAGGCTTTTATGCTTTCCATGATAGAGACGGCTTTAGCGGTTTCCGGCGGCGAAGTAAGTACGCAGATACTGCAAAAAATAATCGCCATGGGCCGCAAAATGCTTGCCCACCCCGTTGTGCTGCTGCCCGGCGCGGAAGCGGTTTTAAAAACTTTATCCAAAAAATATAAAATAGCGGTGGCCACCAAAGGCGACCTGCTGGACCAGCAGCGCAAACTTGCCAAAAGCGGCCTTACAAAATATCTGCACCACATTGAAGTGATGAGCGAAAAAGATAAAAACGGCTACGCTAAGCTAATGGCCGATTTAGGCGTTAAACCGCGGCATTTTTTGATGGCGGGAAACTCGCTAAAATCCGATATACTGCCCGTGCTAAACGCCGGCGCCAACGCCGTATACATACCATGCAAAGACACCTGGGAGCACGAAACCGCCGACGAAAGCAAAATAAAATCACCCCGCTACGCCAAGGCGCAAAATATCAAAGAGCTGCTAAAACTTTTATGACAACAAAAAACCGCGCCGCGCCGGCGCAGCTGTTTACGGCTTTCCTAAAAGTAGGCGCGATGACTTTTGGCGGCGGCTACGCCATGCTGCCCATGCTTGAGCGCGAGATTATAAACAACCGCCGCTGGATAACCTACGAAGAGTTAATGGATTTTTACGCCATAGCCCAAGCCACGCCCGGCGTGATAGCCGTAAACGTGGCGACGCTTTTAGGCTACAGGCAGGCGCGTTTTAAAGGCGCGCTGGCGGCCACTATCGGCGTGGTGCTGCCGGCGATGCTGGTTATAATGCTTATTGCTTCTTTTATAGATTACATCGCCCAAAGCGCAATTTTGCTGCGCGTGTTTGCCGCTATGCAAATATGCGTGGGCGCGCTGGTGATAAACGCGGTTATCCCGTTTTTTAAACGCGGCATAAAAGACGCTTTTACGCTGCTGCTTTTTTTAATCTGCTTTTGCGCTTTTTATTTTTTTAAAACCTCGCCCGCTTTGCTGGTGCTTATATGCGCCGCGGCGGGCGTTTTGGTTTACGGGGGCAAAAAATGATTTACCTGCGCCTGTATTGGGAGTTTTTTAAAGTGGGCCTCTTTGCCATAGGCGGCGGGCTGGCAACAATACCTTTTTTGTACCAGTTGTCGGATAAAACCGCCTGGTTTACCGCGGCAGATATAGTAAATATGTTTGCCATATCGGAGGTAACCCCCGGCCCCGTGGGCATAAATATGGCGACTTTTGCCGGCGTGCACACAACGGGCCTCTTGGGCGGGCTGATAGCCACAATAGGCATAGTAACGCCGGCTTTGCTGGCCGTTGTTCTTATAGCGGGCGCGCTTAAAAAATATATGCAAAACAAACGCGCGCAGGCT
>JAISVV010000105.1 GCA_031271365.1 Elusimicrobiota bacterium
TGAAAGACAAAACGCCGCAGGCGATGTCGCTGATGACGATAGAAAACGATAAAGGCGGCCCTAACAAAGATTTGCCCTACGACGAATATTTGGCCCTGCGCCCAAAGTTTTTGCAATTATTATCCTTTTTAAAACAAACGGCGAAAGAAGGCTTGTTTATAATTAACCCGGGCAAAGACAACTGCCTGTTCTGCCGCTACGAAGATTTATGCCGCAAAGCGCACGGCGCAACTTTAAGGCGCGCAAAAAACAGCGCCGGCGCAAAAAAACTAAAGGAATACCATGACGTCAAAACCAAAAGACCAGGCGCAAAGGGATAAAGCCGCCATACCCGGCGGGTATAACGTTATAGTAGAAGCCGGCGCGGGCACGGGCAAAACCACGCTTTTGACCGACAGGCTTTGCTATCTTATTTTGGGCCAAAACACGCCCATAGACAAAATTATCGCGCTTACTTTTACCGAGAAAGCCGCCGCCGAAATTAAGGTTAAACTGCTTATAAAAATGCAGCAAATCCGCGCCGAGCTTGGCAAGGAAAACAGCGAACATCAAACAACTTTAACGCTTTTAAACCGCTTTAAAAAAAGTAAAGAGCAGCTGCTAGCCGGCGTAAAAGAATCTTTTGAACTGGCCGAGCGCGCGCAAATAAGCACCATACACAGCTTTTGTTACCGCCTGCTGCGCCGCTACCCGCTGGAAGCGGGCTTAAGCCCGCAAAGCGTCATAGACGAAGGCGCGGCGATGCAAACGCTTTTTGACAAAGCCTGGGCCGCGTTTTTGGAAGGCCAGCTTATCTACGGCGCAGCCGCCGAAAATCAATGGCGGCAGGCGCTGAGGCAAATAACGCTTGAGGAGATTAAAGATTACGCGCAAACGCTTTTAAACCCCGCGCTGGAAAATTATCACCCGTTTACCAATTTTGCCGCCGTAAAAGAGCGCTGTGAAACTTACGCCGCGCAAGCCGCCGAACTTGCGGCGCGCCACCCCGTTTTGCGCGGCAAAACCCGCGACCTGGAAACTTATCTGGCCAAGGCCGCCGGGATATTAAAAGAATGCGCGCTTTACTATCAAAACCCGTCGCCGGAAATAACTACGGAAACAATTGACAAGATACCCGATCAGCCAAAAAACTGGCCTGATGAAGACTACGGGCGCGCGGAAGAAATACTGGACTTTGCCCAAAGCATGACGCCGCAAAACCAAAGGCTTATTTTACTGGTTTTTAACCTTATAAAACCTTTTTTAGCCGATGTAAAAGGAAAGCTGGAGAAAGAAAATATCATCTCCTACGACGAGGTAATAGAAAAAACCAGAACGCTTTTAAAAAATAACAAAGCAGCCAGAAGAGAACTTAAAAAAGAATATAAAAGCATACTTATAGACGAGTTTCAGGATACCGACCCGGCGCAAGGCGAAATACTTTTGTTTTTAGCCGAAGAGGAAACAGGCGCCGCGCAAAACTGGCGGGAAATAAAACTGGCGCAGGGCAAACTTTTTACCGTCGGGGACCCTAAACAGTCTATATACCGCTTCCGCGGGGCGGACATCGAGGCCTACCAGCAGTTTACTGATTTGATGTTTAAACAGGGCGCGCAAAAATGTTTTCTGCAAACAAATTTTAGAAGCTCGGCAAATATAATAGCGTTTGCAAACGCCTTCGGGCAGGCAAGCATAAAAGAGCAAAGCGGCGTGCAAAGCGCTTATGTGCCGATAGAAAACGGCAAAGACTTCGGGCAAAATAAAGTGCTTATAGCCGCCTTTGAAAGCGACGAGGCCGGCGCGGAAGATTACCGCCGCAACCAAGCGCAGTTTATCGCCGTGTGGATAAAAGAAAACGCTTATAAAACCAAACTTAAAGACGGCCGGCCCATGCGCTATAAAGATATCGCCATACTGCTGAGAAGCCGCACCGGCAGCGATATTTACCAGGAGGCTTTAGCCCGCTTTGACATCAAATACACCACCGAAGACAGCGGCAACTTTTACAAAGCGCAGGAGGTAAGCGATTTTATAAACCTGCTTGCCGCCGTAAACGACCCGCGGGACAAAACCGCGCTTTTGGCCGTGCTGCGCTCGCCTTTTGGCATGATGGAAGACGGCGAAATTTTGGCCCTCTCGCGCGCGGGCAAACTGGATATTTACGCCGAGGTGGAAGATAACCCCAAAGCAAAGCGCGTCTTTGGCATAATTAAGGATTTATACTTTAAAGCGGGCCGCGTTTCTTTAGACGAGCTTTTAAAAGAAATTATTTATAACACCTGCTTTACCGAGCTGCAAACCTTAGCCGCGCAAAGCGAGCAGGCGCTGGCAAATATTTATAAATTTATCTCGGTGACGCGCGCTTCTTTTGCGGGCGGCGTTTTAAGTTTGGGCCAGTTTTTGGATTTTGCGCAAAAATATTCTAAGGAACAAAAAAAGGAAGGCCAAACCCCGCTTGCCGAAGAAAGCGCCGATACCCTAACCATAACCACCATGCACAAAGCCAAAGGTTTAGAGTACCCCGTGGTGATATTGGCCGATTTGTCGCGCAAGAGCGAAAAAGGCAGGGACAAGCAGCCAAAATACCTCTATAACTGGCGAGAGAACGTCAAGGGCGTGCGCCTTAAAAATATGCCCGACGCCCCCTACGCGCTGCTGCGGGAAAATATTAAAAACCATCAAACCGCCGAGGAACTGCGCGTTTTATACGTAGCCTTAACGCGCGCCAAAGAGCAGCTTATTTTAGCCGGCAATTTGAAAGAAGAAAAACATACCATAACAGCCGCTTTAAACGCGGGCGCGTGCTGGCCAAACGCGCAAACAAAACCGCAACAGCTGGGGCCCGCGCAGGCGCTTTACCTAAAATGCGCCCCGCCGGAAACTTTTGAAAACAAAACATTTTTTACCGCCGGCGTACAAGAACACAGCTTTGATATCGCCGCGTGGCGGGCCGCCTGGCAGCAGCGCGCAAACGAGTACGAGGAAATAAATAAAACGCCGGGCGCGCTTGCGCCAAGCGCCGCGGCCCGCGGCGCGCAGCCGGCGCAAGCGCCGGGCGAAAGCCGCGCCGCGGCGGCGGGCGCGGCGGCGCATAAAATGCTGTACAATATTTTCAACGATATACAAAACCCGCCCGCGCCGGACGAAGAAAGTAAAGAAGCCCAAACAATAATAGAGCATTTCGTAAAAACGGATTTATTTAAAGAACTTAAACAGATGCGGCTTTTAGCCGCCGAAATGCCCTTTACGTTTAAAGATAAAACGGGCCGGATAATAAGCGGCGTTATCGACGCGGTGTTTGAAACCAAAGAAGGCAATGTGTTTATAGCCGACTATAAAAGTGATAAGATAGAAAAGGAGAATATTAAAGAGCGCTCTTTGATGTATAAAACGCAGCTTGAATACTACAAAGCGGCGGCGCAAATTATCCTGCCCGGCGCGCAAATTACAACCGCGCTTATTTATTTAAGGCCGGCGGAAAAATATATTTTTTAGGAGATATTATGTTTGATAAATTAAAAGA
>JAISVV010000129.1 GCA_031271365.1 Elusimicrobiota bacterium
TTTTTAACCGCCGCGCAAACATCCGCCGGCAGATTATGCGCGGCTGATACGCACATTTGCGCCACGGCTTTAGTTATTTGCGCGGGGTTAATTTTTCTCATAGATTTGCCAAAACCTCGTCCAACGCCTGCTTTATGATATCGGGCGAAGGCGTTTGTATAAAGTTTTTCTCCGTCAACAGCTTGGTCAACTCGCGGCTGGCTTCTATATCGGCTTTGGCTTTTTTATAAGCCTCTTGATAGCTTATTTTAATACGCGCCGCGCCCTCTTCCTGCGCGGCTTGCGCAACGGCGGCGGCTTGCAGGGCAAAAACTTCAATATCGGTCATAAGCGGCAGTATAAAACTTTCGCTTATACCCAAATCCTCGGCGCGCTTGGCAATGGCGCGCGCGGCTACAAGCGCCATGCTGTCGGTAATAGTTTTAGCGCGGCACAGCAAAACGCCCTTTAATATCCCCGGGAAGCACAAGGAATTGTTTACCTGATTCTCAAAATCCCCGCGGCCGGTGGCGACTATGTACGCGCCGGCCTCTTTAGCGTCTGCGGGGTAAATTTCCGGCACGGGGTTGGCGCAGGCAAATACTATGGCCTTAGGCGCCATAAGTTTTACCCAATCTTTTTTAATGGTGTCCGGCCCTTGTTTGGAAAGCGCAACCAGCGCGTCCGCGCCGGCAAAAGCCTGCTCGTGCGTGGTTAACCCGCCCTCGTTGGTGATTTGGCAAAGCTCCCATTGCTTGTAATAGTTGGGGTTGTTTTGCAGGTCCGCGCGGTTTTTGTGCAGCGGGCCTTTGGAGTCAAACATTATCAATTTGCCCGCCTGCGCGCCCATTAATATAAGGAATTTGGCTATAGTCGTATTTGCCGCGCCGCTGCCGTAGAGCACAATTTTTATTTTGCTTATATCCTTTTTAGCCAGTTTTAAAGCGTTTATAAGGCCGGCTATGGTAACGCAGGCGGTGCCCTGCGCGTCGTCGTGCCAGACGGGGATATCCAGGCTCTCTCGCAGCGCGTCAAGCGCGCGGTAGCAGTTGGGCTGGCTGATGTCTTCAAGGTTAATTGCGCCAAAGGTGGGCGCAACCATTTTTACAAAATCTATTATCTTTTGGGCCTGCGCTTTGCCTTCTTCGTCTTTGCTGTTTATGCACAGGGCGGCGGCGTCTATGCCGCCTAAATACTTCATAAGCAGGGCTTTGCCTTCCATCACGCCAAGGCCGCCGGAGGGGGTGCAGTCGCCGTCGCCCAAAACGCGGGTGCCGTCGCTTACCACGGCCACGCTGTTGGCGCGGCTGCTTAAATCAAAGGAGGCGTTATTATCATCTCTGACAGCCGTAGATACCGCCGATACGCCGGGCGTATACCACACGTTAAACCAGTTGATATCAAAAATACCGGCTTTGGGCACAACGGCCGTTTTGCCGCCGTAAAACTTGTGCATTTTTAAGGCGAGGTTTTTATAAAAAAGAGTTTTTGCCTTGGCCTTATCCTGCGCGGATAAGGTTTTTGGCAAAAACTCTTCAAAATTATTTAAGTTAATGTTTTTAGTCATTAACTACATTCTACAAAAATTTACTTGCCGCCTTGGCTTAGTCCAGAGCCGGGCCAGCTGGGAGTTAAAGGCCAGTTGATCCCATAGCTGTACCCGTTTGCCGGCTTGACGGGATCCCCCTCCGGGGGCGCCATGGGGGCGCGCCATTCTTCCTCTTTTTTGGCGGCCGGCGCAGGCTTATTGGGATTATTTCCGGTGGCAACCTTATTTGCATTGCCGGCGCCTGCCGCTACGGCTTGTTCGGCATTTTTCTTTTGCTGCCGGTTATGTTCTTCCACTTGGGCAGAATGGCCTGTTTTAGCATAAACTGTATAGTCCTCAGCTACTACATCGTATACTTTGTTTAAAATGCTGCGAAGCGCCTGAGGCTTATAGTCAAGCATTTCTGACTGCGGTATATTAATCGTCGGCACGCCCGCTATTGCGGCAGGCTTATCCCCTGTATAAACTACAACGGGAAGATTGCCCTTTCGCAATGATACCCCGACTTCCGTGCCAAAAACCGCTCCGTTTTTTTTAACGTAAATGGGGTCTCTCCAACTACCGCCGCCGGATTCAACGCTTTGAGGCAACCAATCTTCATTAGGGCCGTAAAAAGGCGCGCGCCTATTGGCAACGTAAAAATTGCTGCCTTCGGCGCCGTAAATGAAATATACTTCGGGGCGCCTGTTCGCAGGGAAGTTAGAACCGCTTTGTTTAATTTGATTCAGGTTGGCAGTAATTTCGTCTTTGTAATTATCAAGGTCGGCATACTGTTTCCGCAACGCAGTTCTTTGTTCCTCATCCACATTTAATTGCTCTAAAATACCTCCTATCCCCGTGCCATTAAAATAAACCTGCTCGTAAGTTTGCGGCGCCCTTTCTTCTCTTTCTCTTCTTCCCTCTCTTTCTTCTCTCGCAAAGTTATTAAACGGCGCGCGCAGGCTGTTAAAATACCCGGGATAGCTTTCCCCGCTTGAAAACCGAGGCACCAGCTTTTCTTCATGCAATTTCTCGCGTAGTTCTCTGTCTTCTGTGTCTACTATCACCTTAAAAAGCGGGTCTTGCGGCGATTGCAAAAGTGGGTCTTGCGAGGATTTCAAAAGCGGGTCTTGCGGCAGTGGGTTTTGCGGCAATAGCGAAAAAGCAGCATACATACTGGCAATTGCTTCTGGGCTGCTATCGCAAAAATTTTCAACACATCCTTTAAATTCGGAATAATTTTCCGATTTTTTAAAGGCATCATAAATATTCTTAAAGGTTTCATAAGTACCGTCAAAAGAAATAATTTTGCTTTCATTATCGCTTTGCATTTTAGAGGTCAAATCAACCCTAAAATTCTCTTGCAAATACTTAATAAGACCAGTGTCAACAATAGCAGGCTTTTGGCCAAATCTTTCACTATCATATTTAGGATCAGTCTGCCATGACGGCATGGGGAATAATTCTTCTTTAAAAGGCTCAATGGCCGAGACAAAATTCATAATTTCCTCTCTGCCGATTCCGCCGCCCGGCCGGCCGGGGCCCGTGGCGCCGCCCGGCTGCCACGGCGTTCCGCCGTCGACAGCGCCGGGCTGGGGGGTGCCGCTTCCGGCAGAGCCCAGGGCGCCCAGGCGGGCTGCCGCGTAAAAGTCGCCCATATTTCTGCCGGCGCTTGCGCTTGCGTCTTTGGCGGTCAAAATACCCGCGCCGCCGCGCGGGCCGGAAAATAAACCCACAGCCCTCTGCGCGCCTTCGCCGCCGCGGCTTTCGCCGCGCCCGCGGTTTGAAGCATAGATATAGCCGCTTCCCCCGGTCTCATCGCCGTGCCAGCTGCGGCCGCTTTGGCGGGCGGCAAGTTCTTCCACGGGCATATATTCCACCCGCAAATAGCCGTCTTTCTGTACAACATAGGCGGCGGCCTTGCCTTCTTTGGCGGCCTGCGCCTCGTGGAACTTTTTTATGGCTTCTTCTATAGATTTTTTTTGCGATGTGGCGGGGTACGTGCCGTTTTTATAATAAGAACCGCCGTAAAAATAGCCGTCCGCATCGGGCAGCAGCGGCGTGCCGTTTTGAGCAAAATAACCCCCCCCATGCACAGCGCCGGCGCCGACGGCCGTAAGCGCGGCAAAACGCTCGCTTGCTAAAGCTTCAAAGAAGGCTTGGCGCTCTTCGTCCGTATAGTTGGCGGCGGGCGGCGGCGGCAAAACACCGCCGGCATGGTTAAAAGCGTTGCGCTTTTTGCCAAAGCCGTAAAAAGCCGCAGCCTTTTTTAAATAACCGGTAAGCGGGTTATCGGTAGTTAAAACGGGTAAAGCGCCATCCTGTCCGGCGGCGGCCTGCGCTTGCGCGGCAAGCTGCGCTTTTTGGGCAGGGTCCGTAAAAAAAACCGGCAGCAGCAAAAAAACCCCAAACGCGCCCGCGGCTGCAATGGCGGCATTTTTTAAATATCTTTTACTTATTTCTTTTTTTTCTTTACTGGAAACCATAACTCTCCCGTAGGCGCCAAAAATTTAAACAATCGGGCGGTACAATATATAAGCTACACATACTAAAGTAAACAGAAAAACCCCGCCGTACGCAAGGGCAAAAAGACCCATAATAACCTGGGCCTTTTTGATATTCTATAAAAAAATCTTGCAAAATAGCGCTTTTTTGGGGATAATATATATTATGAGTTCCTTCAACCGCAATTTAATACGCATAGTTGTGGTGGTGATAGTTGTTTTTATCGCCATACCTTATATGCTGCCCGAAATGCGCGAAGACCGCTACAACCCCAACCCCTTCGCCGCCGCTGAAACCGCGCCCAAAAAAGGCTATTTTGCCAAAATGATAGACAAAGTTTTAACTTTTTACGGGTTTAAAAAGAAACCTAAAACCGCCGGCCTGCCTGCCTTTAACCCCAATTTGCCCGATAATTCTACCGCGCCCGCCGCCGCTGATACCGCCCCCGCGCCGCAATCCACCGCGCAAGCCGCCGCCCAGCGCGCCCATGCAGAACGCGTGGCGCAGCTTACCGGGCAAAACAGCGCGCAAGGCCGCGCCCCCAACAGCGAAATACTTGAAACAGGCGGCAAAAAATACGAGGTTATAACCGATATCGCCGGCAAAAAATTTGTGCTTACCGCGCAAGGCCCGCGCCCCGCAACCGAGCAGGAACTG
>JAISVV010000161.1 GCA_031271365.1 Elusimicrobiota bacterium
CGTGTCGCCAATGGTAAAGTGCCCCGAAGGCAACGGCTGCTGTGAGCCTTGTACCCCTATGTTCTCGTTAGCCGGAAGCAGCGTCGGCGACAGCAATACAAAGTACGAGGTTTGCGGCGATGGCGATTGCGGCACCAAGACGTTGACCTGTAAAAGAATCCCCAGCGAGAGTTCGGACGGTGCAGTCTCAGTGTCCAAGGGCGCTTGGGTTACCGACGGCAAATGCAACTACCTTAACTAAAGTTTAATCCCCATAGTTTAAAGATGTACAAAAACCCCCCGCCAAAGCGGGGGGTTTTAAAATCCAAAATCCGCTTATCCGGCCGGGGGGTTTAGGTCATGGGGACGGAGGAAATGACCCAATTTTTAACTGATTAAAAATATCCGCTCCGACGGAAGATATCAAAAATTGTCATTTCCTCCGTCCCCATGACCTAAAAATGACCGCTTAAAAAACCCCCGCTTTTTTGGCGGGGGTTTAAATACATCCCAACGATTAATCCTAAAATTAACGTTTGGAGAATTGGAAGCGCCTTCTTGCTTTGGGCTGGCCCGGTTTTTTGCGCTCTACCATGCGCGGGTCACGCGTTAAGAAACCGGCTTTCTTCATGGCTTTTTTATTGTCTTCGGCCAGCTGCGCCAAAGAACGGGCTATCGCGTGGCGTATAGCGCCGGCCTGGCCTGCAATGCCGCCGCCGGAAACTTTGATTTTAACGTCAAAGTTTTTATCCGCTTTAACTTCGGACAGGGCTTCAAGCACGGTGTCTTGATATCTGGGGCAGCCTTTGAAGTATTCTTCCATCGGCTTGGCGTTAACGGTTATTTTGCCGGCGCCTTTAACCAGCTCAGCCTGGGCTATAGCGGTTTTGCGGCGGCCGGTTCTTATTTGTTTAGTTTGGGTCATAAAAGTTCACCTATTTTTTAAACCTGTCCGCGAAAGCGTGTTCTTCGCCGTTGAAAATGCGAAGCCTTTTCATCCTTTTCGCGCGGAGTTTGTTGTTATCCAGCATGCGGTAAACGGCGGTTTCTATCACTTTAGAGGCGTCTTTTTCCATCTGCCTTTTAAAAGGCGTTTCTTTTGCGCCTTTTGCGTAGCCGCTGTGGGAGAAGTAAACCTTATCCTCGGCCTTATTGCCGGTTACTTTTATCTTGCCTGCGTTGGTAACAACCACAAAATCGCCTAAGTCCATATTGGGGGTATAGGTTCTTTTATGCTTGCCCATAAGCCAGACGGCAAGCTGCGTAGAAAGCCTGCCCAGCGTTTTGCCGGCGGCGTCGACGTGATGCCATTTTCTGTCTGCTTCTGCTTCCTGTACGGAAGGTAGATATGTTTTGCTCATTTTATTACCTTGTTTTTTATAGGATTTGACTCGGGTCCTATATTTATAGTTGCAATATCAAGCTAATCAACCATGACTTTTTGTTATTATACGCAGGTGTGCAGCCCGCGATAAAATTTGTGTTTAAAAATTTTCTTGTGATTTTGCGGTAGATTTTGGTTTTCTCCGTTGCGAGGTATACCGCGAGCCCTGACAAGGGCGAGTATTCGAGCATAAGGAAAAACCAAAAGATACCGCAAAAGCGCGAGAAAAATGTGGTAAGGATAGGATTCGAACCTATGTAGGGCACGCCCGACGGTTTTACAGACCGTTGCTTTTGACCGCTCAGCCACCTTACCAGTTTACTTTTGCCATTACCGCGCTGCGCCGCAATGACATATAAAAATAAAACGAAAAAATAACCCGGCTCCATGCATCAAAGCCGGACACATATAATTATATCAAAAAACCCTCAAGCCTACAATAGCGTATTGGCGGCGGCGCGGTTTGATTAAGTATTAAAAGCGTCAAGCAATTGTTCGCAAAAATCAGTTTCGTTGTTCGGTTCGCCGCAGCCATTCATTTTCCAGCCGAACTCGTTGCCAAAAGACAAAAAGAACCCCTTTAAAGGCCCTTCAATTCCGCGGATTTGTATTAGAAGTTGTTCAACATTTTGATTGGTGTCAAGATTAATGCCGTCGGTATGCCGGCTGACGGAGTATTCAACCCCGTCGCAGAGATAATTTGCATAATGATTGTTTTCAAATTCGGGGATGTCGGCCGGGTCCGGAAAGAGGGGTTTTGCAAAACACTTGCTGTCGCCCACATCCAACGCGGCCAGGCGTATGGTGTAAGCGCCGTTCATCATTTTATATCTTTCCTGCGCTGCGCCCATACTGCGCATAAACGCCGCCAGGTTGGAAATTTTTGTCCTCAAAATAAACCGCTGGTATTTAGGCAGCGCAACGGCGGCCAGTACGCCGATAATCAGCGCAACAACAAGTATTTCTATAAGAGTAAAACCGCCCTTTTTCATAGCTTTTTCTCCCGTTGTCAGTTTTGCTCCAAAGCTTCCGCGTCGGCTAAATCTTTTGTTCTGCCGCTGGCGCGTTTGTTTGCAATAAGGTCCGCTTTTGACAAAACCATCACATCAAGCCCGTTTATTTGCGCGTGTTTGGCGTTTTCATACGCGCTTTGGATATTTTTATTATTCTTTGCATTTCTATAAACTCTTTAGAGCCGCGGTAAACTGCGCCCAGGCCATGGCTTCGCCGCCGCCTTGGGCAAAATCCGGCCGGCCGCCGCCTTTGCCGTTTATCAGCGCGGCTATTTGTTTTGTTATCCCGCCGGCGTCGGGGCCGCCTTTGTAGCTTTTTACCACAAAAGATTTTTTGCCGCCCGCGTCCGCGGCTGCAACTATCACTTTGCCAGGGTTTTTGTCGGCCAGATTGTCGGATAGGTTGCGCAATTCGGGCGTTGCGGTGTTTTCGGCGTTAAATACAAGCAGTTTTGCGCCGGTTTTTGTAGTGATTTCCAGGCTGTCTTCGCTTTGCGCGCCGCTTAGAAGTTTGCGGCGTAAATCCGCGACTTCTTTACGTAAATCCTTTTCGGTTTTAACAAGCGTTTCCACTTTTTTAACCAAATCTTCCGGCGCGGCGTTAAGCATTTTGGCGGCAAATAAGGCGGCGTTGGCTTCCGCTTTTAAAGTTTCAATGGCGCTTAGGCCGGCTGCAGCCTCTATACGCCGCACGCCGGCGGAAACCGCGCCCTCGCGCAGCAGGCGGATAACCATAATCTCGCCCGTGCTTTTAACGTGCGTGCCGCCGCAAAGCTCCAGGCTTTCGCGCTCTTTCGGCGCGGCAAAGCCGCATTTGTTTATAAGTAAGAAGCGGGCCGGGTCCGCATATTTTTCGCCGAGTAAAATTGTTGCGCCTAAATCCTGCGCGTCTTTTAAAGGCCGCGTTTGCGCCGCTACCTGCAGGTTGCGCGCTATGATATCGTTGGCCATATTCCACACGGCAAGCAGCTCTTGCGGCGCGGGGGCTTGGGGGATAGTGTAGTCAAAGCGCAGCCTTTCCGGCGATACATGGCTGCCGGCCTGGCGCACGTTTTCGCCAAGTATCTTTTTAAGGGCGGCGTTAATCACGTGCACGGCAGTGTGGTTGGAAGAAGTTTTAAAGCGGGTAATTTCGTCCACGCGGGCGGTTAAAATATCGCCGGTTTTTAC
Source organism: Elusimicrobiota bacterium (assembly GCA_031271365.1). Lineage (GTDB taxonomy): Bacteria > Elusimicrobiota > Elusimicrobia > Elusimicrobiales > Elusimicrobiaceae > Proelusimicrobium. The sequence goes on from JAISVV010000161.1 coordinate 3,547, forward strand.
AGAGCCTTTTACCACGGAGATTTTGTGCAAAACCAACTTTTCCAGCGGGCGCTGCGTGTCAAACACGCGCGCGATGGTTTGGCCGTTTTGCTCTAGCGCGCCGATATCGCCAACCTGCCCGCCCGACTCGGCGTAAAAAGGCGTTTTGTCTAAAACGATGTATCCGCTTTTATCCAGCGAGTTTACCGCCTTAAAATCTTTATCCAAAGCGGCCAAAACTTTGGCTTCTTCCGTTAAAGAATCATAGCCGGTAAAAACGGTGGGCGCAAGCCTGCCTTCCAAATCCTGCAAGGCGATAACTTTTTCTTTAGCCATTTCGTCGCCGTCGGCCTTAGAGGTTTGCTTTGCCGCTGCCTGCGCTTTTAAAAAGGCCTGCTCGTCTACGGCAATGTTTTTTTGGGATAGAATTTCTTTGGTCAGCTCAAACGGAAAGCCGTAAGTTTCGTAGAGGTTAAAAGCCTCCGCGCCGGAGATTTCTTTAGGGTTGTTCTTTATTAAATCCTGCAGCCGCTGCTCGCCGTCTTCCAGCGTGCGGAAGAAGGCCGCGCCCTCGGTTTTAAGCACATTGTTTACGTGCAGGCCGTTTGATAAAAGCTCTGGGTAAACGTCTTTATAAACAGCGATAACCGTGGGCACAAGTTCGTACAAAAACGGCGTCGGGCGGCCTAACATTTTGCCGTAGCGCGCCGCGCGCCGGATAAGCCGCCTTAAAATATACCCGCGCCCTTCGTTAGAGGGCAAAACGCCCTCGCTGATTAAAAATGTTGCCGCTTTAACGTGGTCTGCGATAATGCGCAGGGCGGCGGTTTCCGGCGTGCTTTTGCCTTCAACGCCCGTCAGTTTTTTGGCGTGTTCTATGATGGGGGTAAACAAATCCGTTTCATACGGGCTGCTAACTTTTTGCATAGCCATGCACAGGCGCTCAAAACCCATGCCGGTATCAATATTTTTTTGCGGCAGCGGCTGCAGCGCGCCGTCCTCAAGGCGGTTAAACTGGGTAAAGACGAGGTTCCAAATTTCCACATACCGGCCGCAGCCGCAGGCTATGCCTTTATCTTTGCACTGCGGGCAGCCGCCGCCGAAATCATAGTAAATCTCCGAGCACGGGCCGCAGGGGCCGGTGGGGCCCATGGTCCAAAAATTATCTTTTTCGTCAAATTCAAAAATGCGCTTTTTATCTATAAGGCCGGCCCAGATATTGTAGGCCTCCTCGTCGCGCGGGGCTATGCCGCCTTTGTAAATGCTTACATAAAGCAGGTTTTTATCAAGGCCGAGTTCTTTGGTTAAATACTCCCACGCCCAGGCTATAGCCTCTTTCTTAAAATAATCGCCGAAGGAAAAATTGCCCAGCATCTCAAAAAAAGTTAAATGCCTGCGCGTTAAGCCCACGTTGTCAATATCTGTGGTGCGCAAACATTTTTGCACGGAAACCGCGCCCTTTAAATCTTTTTTAAGCCCCAAAAAGTTTGCCTTAAACTGCACCATGCCGGCGGCGGTAAAGAGCAAAGTAGGGTCCGCCTTGGGGACAAGCGGGCTGCTTGGCACTACGGGCAGGCCGCGTCCTTTAAAATAGTTCAGGAAAGAATTTCTTATTTTTTGGCTGTTCATAGGCTGTTATATTTAATAGAATATATTATCATATTTAGACGTTGAGAGGTAAGAGTGAAACGGCTTTTTATAATCAACCCGCGCAGCGGCCGGACAAAAGCTGACAATAATCTTGCGCGCTGCGTGGCG
>JAISVV010000173.1 GCA_031271365.1 Elusimicrobiota bacterium
GCCAGCACGATATAGCCCATCTGGCTGATGCTGGAGTAGGCAAGCATTCTTTTAAAATCCTTTTGCTCCTGCGCGGCCAGCGCGCCGAATAAAATAGAAATTAACCCATACCACATTATCGCCTTGCTTACCCCGCCCAAACCCTGGTTGATAATCACAAGCAGCACGCAGATAATAACCAAAGCGTACGCGCCGGCGATTTTGGTTACAATGCCGGCCATCAGGGCCGATATGGGGCTGCTGGCGGCCTCGTAAGCGTCCGGCGTCCAGGTGTGGAAGGGGAACAGGCCCGTCTTTATCATAAAAGCCAAAGCCATAAGGCCCAAAATTATGCTTAAAGCCGCCGGGTTTTGGTTTTTTAGGGCAACGTCAACCAGCCCCTGGTAGGAAGACCCGCCCGTATGCAAAACCAACAGCGAAACGGAAAACAATATTATCGCCGAGGCTATGGCCGAGAGATAAAAATACTTTATCGCGCCCTCGGTGCTTTTTGGGCGGTTGTAGAAAGCTATCAAAGCAAAGCTGGTTACGGAAACAACCTCAAGGTAAACATAAAGCGTAAAGAAATCCTTTGCCAGCGCCACGCCGGCCATGCCGGCGGCGGCGATAAGCAGCACCGCAAAGTAAGACCCGCGCCTTTTTGTGGACGCCGCAAAATTAGCAAAAAACGCCACCGCCGCGCTTACCAGAAAAATTATTATCAACAGGAAGGCCGAGTAAACCGCCTCGCCGGCAAACCAGGGCGCGCCGAAGTTGGCCGCAAAGTTGTAGCAGGCATATAAAAAGCCCGAAACAAACACGGCGTTTGCAATGGCGGCGGCAAGGCGCGGGCGGCGGTTTAAAAACGCGCATAAAGCGGCAAAAAATAAGGGTACCGCTATAAAAAGATGCAGGCCGTTTATCATTTGGCGCCCCCGATATAGGAAAGAAGTATAAACACTATAATACCGCAGGCGGCCCAAAGCACGTACTGCGGCGTGTTGCCGCCGTGCGAGGCCGATATCCAAGCCGAAGTTTTAGCCGCCGCTTTAGACGGCCAGGTATCCAAAATTTTATCCATAAATCTGTCTATTTTAAAAAGCGCGGCCGCCAGCGCGTTAACGCCGGCTTTGGCAATATCAAAAGCGTCATATTTAATTTGATAGGAAGGCTGCCTGATAAACGCCGCCATAAAAATGCCGCCCAGCAGTATCACAACGCAGGCGAGCGAGGTTAAATCCATATGCAGCCCGGCAAAATGCGGCGCAAGCAGCATATCGGAGGAAAACTCAAAGCCAAAGGTAAAAAACAGCACGGGCAAAAACGCCGCCGCCGTTACAATTTTAAAAAGCGCGGCGGGTTTGGCAGCCGCGCCGCCTTTGGCGGCCATGGCAAAGATAACTTTAAAGAAAGCAAACAGCGTAACCAGCGCGCCGGCCACGGGCACAAAGGCCAAAAGCGGCGCTGCGGCGTAGGTATCAAACAAAACGACGTTGGGCACAAACAGCAAGTCAACGATACTGACGCCGGCAAGGCCCAAAGCGCAGATAATCAAAACTATAAAGCTAAACACGTCGCGGCGGCCCGCGCCTTTTAAATCGGCCAAAGCCGTGCCGCCAAAGCCCGCTTGCAGCGCGCCGGCCGCAAAAAACGCGCAGGCCAGCAAAGCGGCTTTAAAAAGGCCGTGGTTAAGCGTATAAAAGGTATCGCCCGCGCCGCGCGCGCAAAGCCCCAAAATAAGCAGGCCTATTTGCATTACCACCGCCCAGGCCAGCAGGTTTTTTAAATCCTCAAACTTAAGCATATGCGCCGCTGCGGCAACAACGCTAAGCGCGCCCAAAACGCAGCCGAAAAACGTGCCTGCCGCCGGTAAAGCGGGCCACAGCATAGTAAACATTTTGCCCATTAAAAATACGGCTAAAAGTTTTTCCACCGCGCCGGGCATCATGGCGCTAAAAGCGGTCGGGGCGGCCTTAACCGCCGGCGCAATCCAGCTATGGAAAGGCAAAGCGCCCGCTTTTGCGGCCGCGCCCGTCAGCATTAAAATAAAAGCCGCCGCGCCCGGCCCTCGCGCAAAAAGCGCGATACCGGCCAGCAAAAACACATCGCCCGCGGCGTTAATTAAAAACGCTTTAACGGCAACTTGTTTGTTGTACGGCAGCAAGAATAAAAATAAAGTTATAAGCAACGCCTCCCAGAAAAACAGCATTGCCTTTAAGTCCGCGGCAAGCACCGCGCCAAGGGCAAAAGCGGCCGATAAAAGCAGATTTATGTGGAAAAGCGGGCTGTCTTCTTCTTTAATGGCGCAAACGCCGGAAAGCAGCGCGTAAAAAGCTATAAACGCGGCCAGCGTAAGGCTGAAAATATCCGGCGCGGCGGCAAGGTCGGCCAATTGCAAAGTGTAGATATTGTTTAAGGTAAACACGCTTAAAAATGCCAGGGAGGTACCCGCAAAAACTAAAAACTTCGCGGCGCGCGGTAAAAATTTATACAAAACCGCAGCCAGCGCGGCGCAGGCAAGCGGAAAGATTACAGGCAGCATATTCATAGCGCGCCCCCTAAAGGCAAAACGTCCCACAAATAAGAAAGCGGGTATTTAATAAACAAGCCCGAAAGCAAAGCCAAAGCGGCCAAAACAGCGACGGAAATAAGCATCTGCGCCGGGGCTTCGGGCGCGTCTTTGGCATATTCTTTAACCGGCGCGGCAAGGAAAATTATGTAAAAAAGCCTTGTAAGATAGGCAATGGTAAACACGGCGGCACTTGCAAAAATAGTTAATACCGGCCAAGGCGCGCCGGCGGCGGCTTCAAACACGCCAAACTTAGCGTAAAACCCGCCAAAAGGCGGCACGCCCATAACCGATAAAGCGCAAAAGCCAAAGCAAACCGCCGTAACCGGCAGCGCCTTGGCCAAACCGCCCATCTGCGTGATATCTTTAGTATGCGTTTTATGCTCTATGATACCCGCGCACAAAAACAACCCGCCCTTGGCAACGCCGTGCATTAAAATAAAGAGCATAGCCGCCATCAAACCCGCGCCGCCGCAGGCAATGCCCAAAAAGATAAACCCCAGCTGGCTGATTGTAGAATAAGCTATAACGCGCTTTATATTAGTTTCTTTCAAAGCCGCGCCGCCCGCTATCAAAGAGCTTATGCCCGCAACGTACATAACAAGCAGCATAATATCGATATCAAAAACCAAAAACAAAGAAATCTTGGCAAAAGCAAAAACGCCTATTTTAACCAGCACAGCCGCGTGCAGCAAAGCGGTAACGGGGCTTGGGGCCACGCCGGCGTCGGGCAGCCAGGTGGAAAACGGGAATATGGCCGACTTAGAAAACGCGGCCAGCACAATAAAAACGGCCGCCGCCGCAGTAATGCGCGCGCCGGCAAGCTGCGTTAAATCCAAACTGCCGTTAACAGCCGCGATATCGGCAACGGCCAAAAAC
>JAISVV010000003.1 GCA_031271365.1 Elusimicrobiota bacterium
CGGGCGCGAGTTTAAATGCTGGTACCACGCCGGCCACGGCGCGATAGATTTTATGGAAGGCATGGCCCAAAGCTGCGACGTATACTTTTACCAGCTGGCTTTAAAAACGGGGTCTTCCCATATAGAGCGGGTGCAGAGAATGTTTCGCTTCGGCCGCCAAACGGGCATTGATTTGCCCGGCGAAAAGTCGGGCAATACTTACGGCCCCTCGCGCCGCGCGCGCAACAAAACATTTTGGTTCGGCGGCGATACTTTAAATTTGTCCATAGGCCAGGGCGAGCTGCTTTTAACGCCGCTGCAAATGGCCGTTTTTGCCGCGACATTGGCCAACAAAGGCCAAATCTGGCGGCCGTATTATGTGCAGCGCATAGTAGATTCCCTTGGCCGCGAAACTTTTTCCGCGCAAAGCGACCTTATAAGCAAAGTAGAGCTTAAAGACGGCGTTTTTGACTTAATGCACGAGGCTCTAAAGCATACAACCGACCATGGCACCGCGCGCGGCGCGCGCGTTGAGGGCATTGACGTTTACGGCAAAACCGGCACCGCGCAAAACCCGCACGGCGACGACCACGCCTGGTTTACGGCGTTTGCCGCCAAACCCGGGCAGGAGCCCGATATAGCCCTGGCCGTTTTAGTGGAATTCGGCCGCGGCGGCAGTTCGGCCGCGGCGCCGATTGCAAAACAAATTATAGAGGCGTATTATAATGTTTCAAAAACAAAGCAGTAAAAGAAAAAATATAGATTTGCCGCTCCTCTTTTGCGTTCTTATATTAGCGCTGGCGGGGTTTATGATAGTGGTTTCGGCGGTTTCGGGCCTTTCTTTCGGCGCGGTGGTGATACGCAAGCATTTAATAGCGCTGCCCGTTGCGGTTTCGGCGTTTTTATTCGGCTGGCTTTTTAACTACCAAATTTACAACGAACAATGGAAAACGCTCTACGCCGCGGTTATCGCGCTTTTAGCGGCGGTGCTTGTCTTCGGGGTTGTGCAGCGGGGGTCTAACTCCTGGTTTAATTTAGGTTTTCTTTCTTTGCAGCCCTCCGAAATTTGCCGCGTCGCCGTCATTTTAATTGCAAGCGCGTTTTTGGCGCGCAATTACAGGGCGGTAAAGGAATTTAAAACAATAGCGTTCTTTGCTTTACTGATACTGCCCGTTTTTGCCCTTATCATGAAGCAGCCCGATTTTTCGGCCATAGTGGTAACAGGCCCGGCGCTTTTAATTTTGCTTTATGTCGCCGGCGTAAATATTTTTTATTTTGCTTTGCTGGCCGCCTTTTGTCTGGCGGCGGGCGCTTTTCCGGCGTTGTGGGCTTTTATTTCGCTGCACCCGGAAGTTGTGCAAAACAGCGCGCTTATGTATGCCGTCGGGCAAATGACGGGCAACGGCTTTTATATAGCCGGCTTTTGCGTTTTGGTTTTTGTTCTGGGGGCTTTGGTTTGGGCGGGGCTTAGGCAGTTTCGCATTTATGTGCCTATAGCGTTTGTGGGCATTTTCGCGGCTGTTTTGCTTTGCGGGTTTTTTAGCGGGCTCTTTGTGCATAAGCAGATGAAGCCCTATCAGCGCAAACGCGTGGAAGCGTTTTTAGCCCCCAAGGCCGACCCTAAAGGCGCGGGCTACAACGTTTTGCAGGCACAAATAGCCATGGGCGCCGGCGGCGTTTTGGGCAAGGGGTTTTTTAGCGGCACGCAGTCGCGCCTTGGCTTTGTGCCGGAGCGGCACACGGATTTTATCCTGGCCGTCTTGGGGGAGGAAACAGGCCTCCTGGGCACATTGGGCGTTTTGGCATTGTATTTACTGGCTTTGTGGCGCATAGCTTTAATAGCCGCTTTGGCAAGCGACAGATACGGCTATCTGGTATGCTGCGGCATATTCGGTATATTTTTTACCTATTTACTGACTAATTTCGGCATGCTGATGGGTCTGCTGCCCGTGGCGGGTATACCGCTGCCTTTAATTTCTTACGGCGGCTCTAACCTTGTTGCAAGCGCATGGGCCTTTGGCATAGCGCAGTCCGTTTACAGCAGACGGCTTGCAATGTAAAATGCTATGATAAAACCTGACACAATTTTTAAATACAGGATAAGATTAAGTAAAGAGGCAAATTCAATCACGCATCAAGAAAAGCGGGCCATGTTTGCGGCCGCGCTTGCGGTCTGCGGCCTCAAATGCGCGCAAAATAAAACAAGCCCGCGCTTCAGCCTGGGCCCCGGCGCCGCTGTCACGGAAGCCAGCCTGTGCGAGTTTGCCGATATAAGCCTTTTGAGGGAAGTTGACGTAAATGAAGTTAAACAAAGCCTCGCCCCGCATATTACGGGCGGCTTTAAAATTGAAGACGTTGAACAAGTGCCCAATTTGCTTTGCGCGGTGGAAAGCATAGCCACGCACGCCTTATATAAAGTAAAAGGCGTCGGCGGCGATATAGAAAAGGCTCAAACCTGCGCGGCGGCCGCGGCGGAAGTAATGCGGCCCGACGGCATGGCGCAGCTTGTTGATATAAAGCCGTTTATCCATTCCATAAATAAAATAAACGGCACGGAGATAGAAATTAAGGTAAAGTTGAGCGGTTTAAGAAGCGTTGGCCTGCGGCAGATGTTATCGGCGTTGCCCGGCCTTGAAGTAAACGAACCGCAGCTTACCATACTGCGCGGCGGGCTGCTGTGGCAAACCACGGATGGCCGTTTACTGCCGCTTGGAGATTAAATTAAAATGAAAAACCTTTCGCACGACCCAAAAGTAGAAGTGCTGGTTAACACTTCCTTTGAAGAAACCAGAATAGCAATCTTAGAAGACGGCGTTTTATCGGAGTTAATGTGGGAGCGCCGCGGCTCTTTAAACATAGTAGGCAATATCTATAAAGCCGTTGTTGAAAATGTTTTGCCCGGCATATCCAGCGCGTTTTTAAACATCGGCTACGATAAAAACGCTTATTTGTACATATCCGATGTCATTGACGGCGACAAACGCCCGATAGACAAAATCCTGCACAAAGGCCAGGAGGTTATGGTACAGGTGGTAAAAGACGCCATAGGCACCAAAGGCATGAAGGTAACCATGGACGTTACGCTGCCCGGCCGTTACCTTGTTTTAACGCCTAATCAGGATTTTGTGGGCGTATCCAAAAACATAGAGGACGATCGCCAGCGCGAAAAACTTAACGAAATGGTGCGCCGCCTTGCCGCCAAACATTTAGACGGCATGGGCTGCATAGTGCGCACCGAAGCCGAAGAAGCGACCGAAGACGAATTGGAAAAGGAAATAAAATATCTCTACCGCCAGTGGAAAACCATTATAACCAAGTTTGAGCGCGTCCCCGCGCCCTCCATGCTGCACGAGGATATGGACGGCGTTTTGCAGGTATCGCGCGATATTTTATCCGAAGACGTTAAAGTATATATGCTTGATAATAAGCGCGACTATGAAAAAGTTTTGGATTTTGTAACCAAAATCTCGCCCGAGCTTAAGGACAGGATAAAATATTATAAAGCCAAAACACCTATTTTTGAGGCCTTTAACATAGAGCCGGAGATTGAAAAACTGCGCCGCACCAAACTGCCGCTGGAAAACGGCGGCTCCATCATCATACAAGAGGCCGAATCTTTATGCGCCATAGACGTTAACACCGGCAAATTTACCGGCAATAAATCGCAGGAAGAAACCGTAACCCAAACCAATATAGAAGCGGCTTACGCCGTGGCCCACCAACTGCGCTTGCGTAATATAGGCGGCATTATCGTAATAGATTTTATCGACATGAAAAAGGCCTCCAACCGCCACAAAGTGGTAGACGCGTTAAACGACGCGGTGAAGCGCGACCGCGCCAAAATCCGCATACTGCCCATAACGCGTTTAGGTTTGGTGGAAATGACGCGCGAGCGCAAAAAAGAAAGCACCGGCAGCCTTATAACCGAAGAATGCCCGCAGTGCAAAGGCTCGGGCAGGGTGTTATCGGCGGAAAGTATGCGCATACAAATCCAGCGTGAAATCTTTGATTTAACCCAGGGCCGCCCGGGCGGCAATTTGCGCCTGGTGCTGCACCCGCTGCTGGCCGATTACGTCCGCCAGAAGCAAAGCATAATAGAGCAAAACATTCACCGCAGCCTAAAAGTGCAAAGCGACCCGCAAATAGCCTGGGAAGACTATAAAATAGTGCTGGAATAAGGCAGTCTTATAGATAAAACAAAACACTCTGCCCCCCTGCCGCCAATAACGGACCACCGTACCGGGTTACTCGGTCCGTTTTTTGGTATAATTTCAATATATGGCAAAACAACCGCGTAAAAAAAGTGAATTTGGGTTTTATC
>JAISVV010000073.1 GCA_031271365.1 Elusimicrobiota bacterium
ATCTTTGCGCGGCAGGCCGGCGGCCTGCGCGGCGGCTGTTTTTTGCTCGAAAAATTGGTAAATTTCTTTTAAAATATCGTCGTAGCGGCAATGTTTTTGCATATCTTTGGGCGTGGCGCGCGCGTGCATTATAACCAGCTTTGCGCCGTGCTCTTTGGCCAGCTTTGCCAGGCGTATATCTTTAAGGCCGCTGACGTCGTTTATTATGCTTGCGCCTTCTTCCAGCGCGGCGCGGGCGGTTTGAAAATTATAGGTGTCTATGGAAATTTCGGTATGCGGCCAAAGGCGTTTGATTTCGCAGATAACCGGCAGCGCGCGGGCAATTTCTTCTTTAACCGAAACAGGCTCGCAGCCGGGGCGGGTGGATTCCGCGCCGACGTCTACGATATCGCCGCCTTGGCTTAAAATTTCTTCCGCGCGGTTTATGGCGTTTTCAAACAAAGTATATTTGCCGCCGTCGTAAAAAGAATCCGGCGTTACGTTTAAAATGCCCATTATAAGCGGAAATTTTATCATTATACCTTTTGCACAAACTGCAAAAATTCCTGCCGCACTTCGTTTTTGTTAAACACGCCGCGCAAGGCGCTGGTTATCATCTCTGCCTTATGTTTTTCTATCCCGCGCGAGGATATGCACATATGCTTAGCTTTGCACACAACCATCACGCCCAGCGGTTTTAAATGCTGCATAAGGCTGTCTGCAATTTGGGCTACCAGCTTTTCCTGTATTTGCAGGCGGCGGGAATAAATTTCCACAAGCCTTGCCAGCTTAGAGATGCCGATAACCTTTTTATCCGGCAGATAACCGATGCTGATTGTGCCGAAAAACGGCATCATATGATGTTCGCACATGCTGTAAAACTCTATGTCTTTTAAAATTACCATCTCGTCGCAGGAGCCTTCGGTAAACGTTTTTAGCACGCTTTCGGGTTTTTGCGCGTAACCGCCGTAAAGTTTTTGCCAGCTTTTTATAACGCGCTTTGGCGTTTCTTTAAGGCCTTCGCGCTGCGGGTTTTCGCCGATATAAGTCAGTATTGTTTCCAGCGCTTTGTGGGCGGTTTGCTCGGTTATTTTATTTTTAATATTTTGTGCAGCTGCAGGCTTAGTTTTAGCCACGGGTTTTGTTTTATTAGCTTTAGGCATTTGTTGATGTTCTCCTGTTTAGAGCCTTCGGGCTGAAGGTAAACGCACGCTTTGGGGGCGTATTTTTTATATTTTAAAATTTCTTTTTTAGTTGTTTTGCGCTCCACTACCAGTTTGATGACGTCGGCCTTATCAAGCAAAGCCGCGCTGGCGTTTTTTTTGGGCGAAGCCGTTGTGCAGTATATCAAAGAAGTGTCTATATCGCGCGCGCCGTTTGTCTCTAAATGCACCTGCCAGCCGCGCGCGGCAAAAAGTTTTATAAGCGGCAAAATATCCTGCTCCGCGGGCTCGCCGCCGGTTATTATAACCGCTTTGGCCGGGTACTTGCCCGCGCGCGCCAAGATGGCCGCCGGCGTCAGCCGCGCCGTAATTTTTTGCGCGTATTTTGTATCGCACCACGCGCAGCCCATGCCGCAGCCTGCCAGGCGCACAAAAACGGCGGGCAGGCCCGCGTGTTTGCCCTCGCCTTGTATGGAATAAAAAATCTCGTTAACGTTAAGTTTTGATGAGGGCCGCGGCATCCTCGTTCTCCCAAACTTCAAGGGTAAGCAGTTTTAGGCCGCGCTCTTTAAGCGCGCCTGCGGCCTTGTCAAAAAGGTATTGGCACAGGTTTTCGGCCGTGGGGTTGGGCAGTAAATCGTTTAAAAATTTATGGTCGGGCAGCAGGGCGTCCAGTAATGGTTTTAACTCTTTAAAATCGCACACCATGCCGCTTGCGCCCACTTCGCCCTGCACCTCAAAAACAACCTGCCACGTGTGGCCGTGCAGGGCGGCGCAGTCGCCTTTATAGTTTGGCAGTTTATGCGCGGCGGCAAATTTACGCCTTATTTTAAGTATCATGCGTCCTTCCCGCCGGCTATAAATTTGGCAAAAATAAAGTAAGAGTAAGCCAGATAAAGCGCAAAATAAATAACCATCAAAGCCGGCAGTTTAAAGGGCGCGGCGTAGTTTAGCAAAAACAATACCGCCGACGGCGCCTGCAAATAACAGGCCAGCTTTAAAAGCCCGCCTGCGGTAACGGCGGCCCGCGCGTAGGTGTTTAGCATCGCGGCGGCCAAAAACGCCAGCAGAATCATAAAAGGTATTTTTAAAAATTGGGCTATCATCATCATTATCGTCAGCGTGTAGAGCATAAACGCGCTTATCTTCGGTTTATTTTGGCCGAGCGTCTGCGGCGATATGGTTAAGTTTAAATTATCCGGCAAAACACTTTCCTGAAACTGGCCGTTGTAGTTTAGATAAACCTTGGTTTGCGTCACTTTTATCATGGTGCGGCTTGTTTCCATTTGCGTGGGGTAGACGGGCTCGTCGGCGGCGGTTTCAAAAACTATTTGGTAGCCCTCCAGCTCTTCCGGCATTATGGTAAGCGGCAGGCCGCCGTTAACTTGCGCATGGCCGTTTTGTATCACAATTTCCGGCGTGTAGGAAGCCAGTTTATCTACGACAGCGTCCATACGCGCTTTACCGGTAGCCGTTGTGATAAGCGCTATAAAAACGCAGGTTATAATAAAGGTATAAAATACAAAAAGACAGGCCAGCCAGCCTGATTTTTTAATATATTTTGCATAAAAATCCATGCTGAACAATGCTTTGACAGGACCTAAAAACATATGCGCCTCCGCGTTAAAATGCTACACTGATAGTATATCAATTTTGACGAGGTATTTATCTATGAAAAAGCTCCTTTTCCTGCCGCTTTTAACCTTTTTGGCGGCCGCCGCTTCCGCGGCGGATTTATCCATTATAAGCCGCAGCCCCCGCGGCCAGCTTAACGATTACCAAAGCAGAAGCGATATAAACGTTTCCTTTAATAAACCCGTCGCCGCGCTGGGGGAAATGTCCCAGCTTGCGCTGGAAGACTGCCCCCTAACCATCACCCCCGCCGTAGAGGGCGCCTGCCGCTGGGCGGGCACGCAGCTTTTAACTTTCAGCCCCAAAGACGGCTTTAAAAACGCCACAAGATACACGGTTAACGTAAGGGCCGGCCTGAAGTCTGAGGTGGACGGCTCCGCGCTGCCCAAAGCCCAAAGCTGGACTTTTGATACCGCCCGCCCGCGCGTGCAAAGCACGCAGCCGTATAACAACGAGCTTTGGGTTTCGCTGTATCCCAAAATCGGCCTGGCTTTTAATATGCCCGTCAATATGGCGCTGGCAAAGGGCTTTATCACGCTTACGCAGGACGGCCGCGCCGTCGCCTTTGACCTAACCCCGATAAGCCCGGATTTGTACCGGGAAATGTACAAATACCAAAGCTACGCGCGGGAAAATATTGTATTGCTGCAGCCGCAAAACCGCTTAACGCCGGGCAAGGCTTACAGCGTGGTTGTCAAAAAAGGCATGCCCGCCAAAGAAGGCGCCTTAACGCAGGAGAGCGATTTTGCCTTCACCTTTCACACCTACGCCGATTTTGACGTCGTTTTACCCGTGGAAGAAAAATGTATGCCCTTTACGCCCGCCTTGCGCTTTACAAACCCGGTTACCGCCGGCGAGATTTACCGCAATATTTCTTTTAACCCGCCCATAGCTTTTACCCCCGCCGACGAAAGCAACAGCGGCGGCCAAACGCGCCTTAAAGACGACAGCCGGCAGTACGTCAACGAAACCCCGCTTGCCGCAATAAAACTGCAGCCCTCGCAGCGTTACGAGGTTACTTTAAATAAAGATTTAACCGACGTCTTTGGCAATAAACTGGGCCGCGACGTAACTTTTTACTGGGATAATATGGGTTATTGCCCGTCTATAGATTTTAAAGGCGGCTTTGGCATTTTAGAAAGCTATTTAAAGCCTTACCACCATCTCTCCGCCGTCAACGCCGGCGAGATTGAAGTGCAAAAACAAAAAATCCGCTACCAGGATTTTATACCCAGCTACAATAAGCAGGATTTAACCGGCTACTGCCAGCGCGTCAACCTAACGGGCGATTATACCGAAAACGTGTTTACCCCCAACGATACCAAAGACAAAGCCGCAAACAGCTTTATAGATTTAACGCAGGCCTTAGGCGGCGAGCCGGGCGGCATTGTTTTAAGCCAAATCCTAAACAAGTTCCGCGGCGGGCAGGGCCGCCAATGCTGGCAATATGCCGTTGATAACGTAACCAATATGGGCCTTACGCTAAAAACCTCGCCTGATGATATTTTGGTTTGGGCCACGTATCTGCAAACCGGCGCGCCCGCCAAAAACAAAGAGGTGGAACTGCGCGACACCCAAAACAATGTGCTGTGGCAGGGCAGGACGGATAGTAAAGGCATAGCCAGGGCCCCGGGCTGGGCTAAGCTGGAGTTTTACCGGGAAGACAAATGGCGCTCGCCGGAAGTGTGGGCCTTTGTAAAAGACGGCGGCAATATCGCCCTTATATCCAGCCATTGGAACGACGGCATACAACCCTGGCGTTTTAACATCAGCTACGATTGGAACGCCGAGGCCAAAAAATACAAAAACTTTATTTTTACCGAGCGCGGCGTTTACCGCCCCGGCGAAAATGTGTACATAAAATCAATTTTGCGGGAATATAAAGACGGCGTTTTAACCTACGCCAACCTTAAAGATGCCGACTTTATTATAAAAGACCCGCGCGGCAAAGAAGCGGTTAACGCCAAAGTGCCGTTTAATAAAGAAACCTCTTCCTTTGCCTACGAGTACGCCGTGCCGGCCAACGCGGCCACGGGCTACTGGCAGATATCGGTTAAAAGCGACACCTTGTATTTTTACGACGATTTTAGGGTGGAAGCCGTTAAACCCGCCGAGTTTGAGGTTAACCTGACGCCGCTTGCCAAAGAATATTCCGCCGGGCGGCAGGCCGAGTTTCTGCTGGACGCAAAATATTTATTCGGCGCGGCTTTAGGCGGCGCGGCTGTCAGGTGGAATGTGGTTTTATCGCCCGCTTTATACCGCTCGCCCAAGCACGAGGGTTACGCCTTTGGCGGCGGCGGTGCCGAGCAAAATAAAACGCTGCTTACCGCTTCAACGCAGCTTGATGAAAAAGGCTCCGGCAAACTTGGCGTGGAGATACCGGATATCGACTATAACGCCAATATCTACGTTGAAGCCGGCGTTATGAGCCCGCAAAATCAGGAGCTTTTCTCCCGCAAAAGCGTAAGCGTTTACCCGGCTGATGTTTTGGTAGGCGTTAAGGCCGATAATAATATGGTTGACGCCGGCCAGCCTTTTACCGCCAATATAATAACCATAAACCCGCAGGGCGATAAAGTTGCCGACGTTGCCGTCAAAGGCGAGATTAAGCGCAAAGAATACCTAAGCGCGCGCAAAACCGGCGTAAGCGGCCGCCTTGAATGGATCAGCGAAGAAAAGGAAGAGCGCGTGCAAGCCTTTGACCTTATTGCCAAAGACGGCAGCGTTAATCTGGAATTTGTCCCCGCAAAAGGCGGCAGCTACTTTATAGATTTAACCGCGCAAGACGCCAAAGGCCGCCGGAGCAAAACCACGTACAGCTTTTACGTCTCCGACGATAAAAACGCCTACTGGAAGCAGGCCGACGACGATATCGTGCAATTGGAAGCCGATAAAAAAGAATACGCGCCCGGCCAAAAAGCAAAGATATTGGTTAAATCCCCCTACGCGACGGCGCAGGCCTTAATAACCGCCGAGCGCGACGGCATTTTATACTCCAAAACGCAAACGATAAAAGGCGGCAGCGCGTACGTAACCATACCGATAGAAGATAATTTTGCGCCAAACGTGTTTGTAAGCGTTGTTTTGGAACAAGGCCGCAGCGGGGAAAATAAATTTTCGCAAACTGGCGGGGATTTGGGCAAACCGCAGGCAAAATTCGGCTACATAATGTTAAAAGTTATGCCGCTGCAAAACCAAATTATAACCCTGGTCGAAACCGAAAAAACGGATTACAGGCCCGGCGAAAGCGTTAACGTTGTTGTTAAAACCCAAAACCACAAAGGCCGCGCCACGCCGGCGGAGGTGGTTGTCTTTGCCGTCGACGAAGCCATGCTGGCCTTAACCGCCTACAAAACGCCCGATATCTTCAATTACTTCTACGCGCAAACCTTGCTCAGCGTGGAAACGGCCGACAACAGATTGTTTTTAATCGGCCAGCGCAACTACGGCCAAAAAGGCGAAAACCGCGGCGGCGGCGGCGCGGCGGAAGACGCTAAGCTGGGCGGCGCGGATTTGCGCAGCGTAATCAAATTTACGCCTTTCTACTCGGCAAGCACGATAACCAATAAAAGCGGCGCGGCGGAATTTAGCTTTAAACTGCCCGATAATTTAAGCAAATTCCGCATAATGGCCGTGGCTGCGGGGGAGAAGGCCTTCGGCTCGGCCGATACGACGATAGAGGTCAGCAAACCCGTCGCCATAAAACCCGTGCTGCCGCGCTTTGCCCGCGCGGGGGACGTTTTTAGCTGCGGTTTTATCGTCTTCAATAACACCGCGGAAGATTTGCATATTAACGCCGCCGCGCAGGTAACCGGCGGCGTGCAGCTTGAAGGCGCAGGCGCGCAAAACGCGCTTAACGTGGCCAAAGGCGCAAGCGCGGTTGTAGACGCGCGGTGCAAAGTTGTCTCGCAGCAGGCGGCGCAGTTTAAGTTTAGCGCGACGTCTTCTAAAGGCAGCGACGGCCTGCTTGTCAGCCTGCCGGTTTTACAGGTGGAGCAGCGGCAAGTTTTGCGCACGGCGTCTTTTTTAGACGATAAAGCGCAGGAGCGCGTTAACAAACCGCAAAATATGCTGGCGCAGGGCGCAAGCGTGGATATTGCATTGGCCTCCACCGCTATGCTTGACGTTAAAGGCGCGGTTGACTACCTTATTAATTATCCTTTTAACTGCCTTGAGCAGCGTATGTCTAAGATAACGCCCGTTATCTTCGCGCAGGAGATGCTGGCGGCTTTAGGTATGGGCGATATCGCCGCGCTTAAAGAAAACGCGCAAAAGATTATCGACGAGGTTGCGCATTACCAAACGCCATCTGGCGGTTTTGCCTACTGGACGTTTAGCGCCTACGCCGACCCGTATGTTACCGCCTACGCGCTTGACGTGCTGGCCGCCGCTTCAAAGCGCGGCTATAAAGTTGATAGCGACGTTACGGAAAAAGCGGCTGCGTGGCTGAACGCATATCTGTCCAACCCGCGCGAGGCCACGGCCTACAAGTACAGCGCGCGCGAGGACGACGCAGCCAAAGCCTACGCTGTCTACGCGCTTGCCTTAAACGGCAAAAACGCGGCGGGCTACTTTAACAATTTATACGCCGCCGGCCTAAACGCTTTAAGCGCGCGGGCTAAAATATATCTTTTAAAAGCCGCCGCCGTCATGAAGATGGCCGGCGCGCAAACCGCGCTGCAGGAAGATATTTTAGGCCGCGTAAGCCAAACCAACACCACCGCCTACCTTGAAGAAACGGGCGGCAATCAGTGGATATACTCTTCCAACATATATCTTACCGCCGCGTTTATGGAGGCGGCTTTGGGCGCAACCGGCGGCTTTGCCAACGATAATAAAATGGCGGCGTGGCTTTCGGGCAAACTTAACAGGCAGGGGCATTTTGGCAACACCACAAATAACGCCGCCGCCTTCCGCGCGCTAAACGCTTACTTTACTGCGTACGAAACCGCCGAGCCTGATTTTAAAGCGGCGCTTTCCACGGCGGGCCAGCCGCTGTTTGACGCCGCGTTTAAAGGCCGCAAAGAAACCTCTAAAACCCGCGCGTTTACTTTTGACGAGTTCTTTAAAAACAATGCCGGCGTCTTATTGGATTTGGTTAAAACAGGCACCGGCCGCGCGTATTATAACGTGGCGTTAAACTATTATCCGCAGGAGTTTAAAACGCCCGTCAGCGCGGGTTTTGACGTCGAAAAGCAGATAACGCCTTTGTATCAAACCGAAGGCGGCCTGCAGGCGGGCCAGCGCGCGGTGGTTACCATAAAAGTTACCACCAACGATGACAGAACTTTTGTTGTGCTGGAAGATTTCCTGCCCGCGGGCTTTGATATCGTAGACACAAGTTTGGCCACCGAGGGCGATATGGACAGCGCGGCCCTGTCGGGCGAGCGGCAAAGCTCCTACCGCTTCAGCCGCAGCGAAAAATATGACGAGCGTATTGTAGCCTACGCCGATTATCTGCCGCAGGGCACGACGATATTCAGCTACATTATAAGCGCGTCCAACGCGGGCGCGTACAGCGTGCCAAGCGCCAACGTAAGCCTTATGTACGAGCCGGAGGTTTTTGGCCGCACGGCGTCGTCGGCTGTCAATGTTAAGTAAAAGGTTTTGGGTTTTTGTTTTACTGCTTGCGCTCGCGCCCGGTTTATGGGCGCGGGCGCCTTTATCTTACGCGCCGCCCTCCTGCAAGATAACCGACAGATACGGCCGTCCTCTGCGCAATATTTTATCCGGCGCGGACGGCGTTTTAGTGCCCGTTGCGATAGAAGATGTAAGCCCGTGGTTTGTTTTGGCCGTCCTAGCGGCAGAGGATAAAAGATTTTTTGAACACGGCGGCGTGGATATAAAAGCCGCCGCGCGCGCCGCTTGGCAAAACGCGGCGGGGGGGCAGATACTTTCCGGCGCGTCTACTATAACGCAGCAGCTTGTAAGCGCGAGCCGGCCTAAAGATAAAAGCCTGCTTTCCAAAATAAAACAGGTGATAGACGCAAGCGCGCTTGAAGCGCAAATGAGCAAAGAGCAAATTTTAGAAGCCTATTTTAACACCATAAATTTGGGCGGCAATATCTACGGCGCGGAGGCCGCCGCCAGCGCGTATTTTAACACCACCGCGCGCGCTTTATCCACGGCGCAGGCGGCGTTTTTGGCGGGCGTTATAAAATCGCCGGCGGGCTACAACCCGCGCAAAAATTTCACAGCCGCAAAAAAACGCCAAAAGCAAGTGCTGGGTTTAATGCTTAAAAACGGCTACGTCAATCAAAATTTATACCAAGCCGCGCTGGACGAGCAAATAACCGTAAACGCCCAAAACCCCGCCTTAAGCGCGCCGCATTACGCCGAGTTTATTAAAACCAAACTGCCCGCCTGCCGGGGCGAAGCGCGCTCTGCCATAGACGGCAATATCCAGGCGCATATAGAAGCGTTGCTGCCGGCTTACGTCGGTATGTTTAAGCAAAATAATTTAACCAACGCCGCCGCGGTTGTGTTGGATAATAAGACGGGCGAAGTGCTTGCGATGGCGGGCTCGGCAGGATATTTTGACGAGCGCGCGCAAGGCTATGTTAACGGCGCGCTTGCGTTAAGGCAGCCCGGGTCTTCTTTAAAACCTTTTGTTTACGCGCTTGCGCTGGAAAACGGCTATACCGCCAACACCAAAATAGAGGACGAGGATAAATTTTTCTCCGGCGGGTACCGCCCGCGCAATTACGACGAGGGCTACCACGGCGCGCCCACGCTGCGCGAGGCTTTGGCCTGCTCTTACAACATACCTGCGGTGCAGGTGGCAAGCGTTTTGGGCGCGGATAAAATTTTAGATATTTTAAAGCGCGCGGGCTTTGATTCTTTAAATAAAACCGCGCAGGATTACGGCCTTGGCCTGGCCCTGGGCAACGGCGAGGTTACGCTCTTGGAGCTTGCCAACGCCTACCGCGCTTTGGCAAACGGAGGCCTGTGGTCGCCGGTGGTTTTAAGTTTGCAGCCCGCCTTAAAAACAGCCGGCGCGCCGCGCAGGGTTTTTGATGAAAAAACGGCCTTTATCATCACCGATATTTTGGCCGATAACGCCGCGCGCGCCGCCGCGTTTGGCATGAACTCGCCCCTGAATATGCCTTTTAATTTTGCGTCTAAGACGGGCACCTCTAAAGATTACCGCGACAACTGGGCCGCCGGCTATAACGCGCGCTTTACAATAGCGGTGTGGACGGGCAACTTTAACGGCGAGCCTATGCGCCGCGTATCGGGCATAACGGGCGCAGCGCCGCTTTTGCGCGATATCGCGATGTATCTTGACGCTGCCTACCCATCGGCGGAGGCCTTTGCGCGCCCGCCAGGCGTCAAGGACGAAGATTTGCGCCTGCCGCCCGCCAAAGCCGCCGCCCTGGCAGCCGCCGCGCCGGAGCGCAAAGAAGAAGGCATAACCTTCCCGCAAAACGGCGACGTTTTTATGCTGGACCCAAGCTACCCCAAAGAAGGCCAGCAAATTTTATTTAAAGCCGCCGCCGGCGGGGATTGGTTTGTAGACGGCGCAAAACTACCCTGCGCCGCGCGGGCGCAAAGCTGCTTCTGGCCAATGCAAAAAGGCAGGTTTGAGGTTAAGTTGGACGCGGACGGCAAAACTTATAAAGTCAATTTTGAAGTGCTGTAAATTAATAAAAGTCATTGCGAGGAGCTCC
>JAISVV010000109.1 GCA_031271365.1 Elusimicrobiota bacterium
CTTTTTGCGCGGCTTTTTTACTTTCTTCCAGCCCGAAAAGCGTTACGTAAGTCAGCTTTTTATTTGCGACGTCGCTGTTGCTTTTGCCAAGCTGTTTTTGGGTGGCGGTGGCGTCTAAAATATCGTCCGCCACCTGGAAAGCAAAGCCTATGGCGGCTGCGTATTTTTGCATATTTTTTAAATCGCCGCCTTCGCAGCCGGCAAGTATCGCGCCTATTTCCACCGCTGCGGTTATCAACGCGCCGGTTTTGTTTTTGTGTATATACTCAAGCGTCGCCGCGGCGGAAACTTCTTTCGCGCCTTTAGGCAGCAAAAAGTATGCGGGGCCATTGCCCCTAAAATATCTTTTGTTTAATTTTGCGGCGCGTTTGCTTTTGCCTTCTAAGAGGCCTTCGGCAAAAATATCGGCCACCTGGCCGCCGACCATGCCGCTTACGCCGCTGCGGCGGGCCAAACTTGTAACGGCGTTTAAAGCGCGCGCCGCGCCGACGGCTTTGTTTTGCCCCGTGCGCGCCAGGGCTTCAAAGGCGTAGGTTAAAAGGCCGTCGCCCGCTAAGAGGGCTAAATCCTCGCCGTAAATTATGTGGTTTGTGGGTTTGCCGCGGCGCAGGGCGTCGTTGTCTAGGGCGGGTAAATCGTCGTGTATCAAGGAGTAGGTGTGTATCATTTCCACCGCGGCCATGGCGGGCGCGGCGGCGGATGCGTTTAGGCCGAAGGCCTGCGCCGTCCAGCATAATAGGGCGGGGCGCACGCGCTTGCCGCCGGCGTTAAGCGAATAGGCCATAGCGTCGGTAATCACCTGCGGCGCGTTTTTTATAAGGGCTAATTGTTTTTTTATCGCCGCTTCGGCCAGCTTGGCGGTTTTGGAAAGGGCGGCTTCAAAATGTTTCATAATATTTATTATACTATATATATGGAAAGGCTTTATATCGGCATTTATGGCGGGGTTAACAGCGGCAAAAGCACGCTTATCAACAGGCTTGCGGGGCAGGATATTGCCATTGTTGCGCCGCAGGCGGGCACCACTACCGACCCTGTGCGTAAAAATATCGAACTTGAGGGCGTGGGCCCGGCTGTCCTTATAGACACCGCCGGCTACGGCGACGATACCGCCCTTGCCGCCCGGCGCGCCGCCAAAACCGCGCAGACGCTTGATATCGTAGATATGGCCGTTGTGCTGAGCGCCGCCGCGCCGACGCCGCAGGATACCGCTTTTATAGAAACTTTAAAGCAACGCAAAATCCCGTTTTTTATTATCAATAAAGAGCAGGCGCAGGACAGGCGCGCCGTGCTGCGGCTTATACAAAAAAACAAACCCGCGCATATAAGCGCAAAGCAGGTTTTGCTTGACGATATTGTTGCCGCCGGCGATATTGTTGTTTTGGTAACGCCCATAGACGCCGCCGCGCCGCAAGGCCGCCTGATACTGCCGCAGGCGCAAAGCATACGCAATTTGCTTGATAATAACGCCGTAAGCGTAGTGCTGCAGCCGCGGCAGCTTGCCGGCTTTTTAGCGCAGAATAAAAACGTAAAGCTGGTGGTAACGGATTCTCAGGCTTTCGGCGAGGTTAATAAAATTGTGCCGGCCGATATTGCGCTTACGAGTTTCAGTATTTTATTTGCGCGGCTTAAAGGCAATTTTGAACTTTATTTAAAAAGCGCGGGCGCGATAGACAAACTTAAAGACGGCGATAAAGTTTTAATGCTTGAAAGCTGCGCCCACAGCGCCGGCGCGTGCGACGATATCGGCCGCGTAAAACTGCCCGCTTTATTAAGCAAAAAGACCGGTAAAAAACTGGAATTTAGCATTGTTTCCGGCCTTGACGCGCTGCCCGTAAATTTGCGAGAATATGCCCTAATTATACAATGCGGCGGCTGCATGGTAACAAAACAGCAGCTTAAAACCCGTATAGAAGCCGCCGCGGCGGCAGGGGCGCCGGTAACAAATTACGGCGTGGCTATGGCCTATTGCGCCGGTATTTTGCCGCGCGTAACGGAAGTTTTTAAAAAAGGGATATAATTTGGTTGTAAGTTTTTATAAAAATAAGAGGTTTTTATGAAAATAAACAAAAAAGGTTTTACCCTTATAGAGCTTTTGGTAGTGGTGCTTATTATCGGTATACTGGCGGCCGTCGCTTTGCCGATGTATAACAGAGCCGTTGTAAAAACGCGGCTTATGGAAGGCCTTTCCGTTTTAAGAAGTTTGGCGGAATCTTCCAAAAGATATTATATGGCTCATGGCAAATCTCCCTGTACGGCTTCTTATGATTCCGCCAGTTTAGACAAGTTGGATGTTACCCTGGATATGGCCGCTGCGAGTAAAAAATTTAAAATATGGTATTGGGGGGCGCCGGTTTGCGGGTATCTGTATCTGCAAGACATAAAAACCGGCCTTCTTATATATTACTCTTTGGAAATAGACGGAAACGCCGGTATAAACCGCAAAGACCAAATTATCTGCCGCGACCAGGGTAACGAGGAGCACAAAAAGTATTGCGCCATGCTCGGGAAAATAGAGCGCACTTACGGCAGCGCCGCAGACGGCTATAACCTGATGAGTTTTTAAAAATACACGTCGCGCTTGCCGGCGGCGATTTCTTTTAGGCGCTCCAGCGTATTTTCTTTTACCTGCGGCGGCAAGTCGCTTATCATTTTATCTATCAGCGCAAAGCCTTTCTCCCGCAGGTTATCATCCGCAAAATCGTATAAATATTCGGCAAAAGTAAACATGGCGTTTGGCAGGCAGTGGATTTTGATAAGGCCCGGCTTTGCCAAATCCATAAAGTCTTTGCCAACGCGGCCAAGGCGGTAGCAGCCCGTGCAGAAAGAGGGTATATAGCCGTGCGAAACCATATCGTCTGTTACCTGGGCCAAAGTCCTGTGGTCGCCCAGGGAAAATTGTTCGCCGGCTTCTTTGTTTTCGTACCCGCCCGGGTTGGTTTTGGAGCCCGCGGATATTTGCGATATGCCCAAATCAAAAGCGTCGCGCCGGGTTTGCGCGTTTTCGCGCGTGCTTAAAATAATGCCGGTGTAGGGCACGGCAATGCGCAGCACGGCTATTATCTTTTTAAAATCTTCGTCGCTGACGGCATGGGGCGGGCGCTCGCTAAGCTCGCTGCCGGCGGCGGGTTCTATGCGCGGCACCGATATTGTGTGCGGGCCTACGCCGTAAGTATCTTCCAAATCTTTAATATGCTGCAGCATGGCAAGCACTTCGTACTTATAATTATAGAGGCCAAAGAGTATGCCTATGCCGACGTCGTTTAAGCCGGCTTCTAAAGCGCGGTGCATGGCGTTTAGGCGGAAGTCGTAATCCTTTTTAGGGCCGGCGGTGTGCAGGCTTTCGTAAGTCGGCTTGTGATAGGTTTCCTGAAAAAGCTGGAAAGTGCCGATATTATACTGCTTAAGCTGCCTAAACTCCTCCGTGGTCAGCGGCGCGATATTTACGTTAACGCGGCGTATATTATTTTTGCCGTCTTTAACGCTGTAGACGCTTTTGACGGCGTCAAAAACATACTGCAAACCTTTGCCGGTATAACTTTCGCCCGCAACCAATAAAACGCGTTTGTGGCCTTGGCGGATAAGCTCCAGCGTTTCGGCCTTAACTTCGTCCTGCGTTAAAGCGCGGCGTTTAAGCGCGCGGTTGGATACGCGGAAGGCGCAATAAGCGCATTCGTTATTGCATAAGTTGGAAATATAAAGCGGCGCAAAAAGCACAAGGCGGTTGCCGTAAATTTCGGTTTTGATAAATTTGGCGGTTTCAAAAATTTCGTTTAAAAGTTGTTTGTCGGTAACGGCGAGCAGGGCCGCCGTCTCGGTAAAAGAAACGCCTTTTAAGGCGCGGGCGCGCTGCAAAATTTCGCGCACTTGCTGCGGCGCGGCGTTTTGCGCGGCTTCAAGCGTTTGGGTAATCAGTTCGTCATTTATTTTCATATCTATATTCTAGCACTTTATGTTAAAATATTTATATGAAGACGCCCAATATACCGCGCCGCTTTAGCGCGTATCTTTTTTTTGCCTTTTTTAACGCAATAATTTTTAGCCTTTTGCGCGTGGTTTTTTATTTTGTCTTCCCGCCGGCGCAGGCATTGGACGGCGGCCTTTTGGCCAAAGCGTTTTACACCGGCGCGCGCTTTGATTTGCGTTTGGCTTTTTGGTTTGCCCTGCCGCTGGGCGTTATTTTTTTGCTGCCTTATAAAAAATGGCTTAAAAATTTTACCGCGGTTTTTTATACGGCGGCTTTTTTGCTTGCAGCCGCCCTTTACGCCGCGGATTTTGGCTATTACGCCTACCTTGCCGAGCGGCTTAACGCCTATATCTTTGCCCTTGCGGCCGAGGCCGGCATATCGCTGGAAATGCTTTGGCAAAGCTACCCCGTGGTAAAATACGCTTTTGCTTTTATAATTATCGCCGCGGTTTATTATGTTTTTATCTGCAAACTTTTAAAATGGGTTTACGCAAAAACAAGCCCAAAGCGGCATTATTGGTACGCGCTTTTGGGTTTAATAATAACCTTTGTTTTTATTTGGGGCCGCCTGGCGCAGTATCCGCTTAGGTGGAGCAATGCTTACTTCAGCCCTAATCCGTATATAACGGCGCTTTCCATAAACCCGGTGCAAAATCTTTATGATACTTACGCCTTCTCTCTAAACCCCGGCTTTGACGAGGAGCAAACCCGCCGCTACTATGACGTTACGGCCGATTATTTAGGCGTTTTGGGCAAGGACGCGCAAAAATTAAATTTTGCCCGCCAAATACCCGGGGCAAAAGACGGCCCCAAAAATTACAATGTGGTTGTGATTATAATGGAATCCTACTCCATGGACAAAAGTTCCTTTATCAACCCGGAGCTTGATACCACGCCCCGCTCGGCAGAGCTGGCAAAACGCGGCGTTTTGTTTACCAACTTTTTTACGCCCACCACCGGCACCGCGCGCGGCGTATTTACCACCATGACCGGCCTGCCCGACACTTCGCCGGTGGAAACCGCGTCGCGCAACCCCGCCCTGGCGCGCCAGCATATGCTTTTAAACGATTTAAAAGGATACGCAAAGTTTTACATTATCGGCGGCAGCGCCAGCTGGGGCAATATCCGCGGCATGCTGAGCCACAATATAGACGGCCTTAACCTGATAGAAGAAGGCGCCTTTGAAGGCGCCGGCCGCACGGACGTTTGGGGGCTTTCGGATTTAGATATGCTGCGTTACTCGGCCAAAATTTTAGGGCGGACAAAGCAGCCTTTCGCGGCGGTTTTGCAGACGGCCGGCTTCCACCGCCCGTATACAATACCCAAAGACCACGGCGCCTTTGAACTTAAAGAGCAAGACGAGGACTTGCTTAAAGCCCACGGCTTCAGCGGCAACGAGGAGTATAACTCCCTGCGCTTTGAAGATTATTCTTTGGGCGAGTTTTTTGACATTATAGAAAACGAGCCTTTTTACAAAAATACCATTTTTTTAATTTTTGGCGACCATGCCCTCAACGTGCAGGAAAGTAAAAATTACCCGCCGGCCGCTTTGCAGCTGGGGCTTACCGCCAACCATACGCCGCTTATAATTATAGCCCCCGGCCTTGCGCCCGGCGTCGACGATAAACCCGCCGGCCAAACCGATATCATGGCCACCATAGGCGGCCTGCTGGGCCTGGAGCATACGGCAGCCGGCATCGGCCGCAACGTGTTTGACAAAAACTCCAAACGCGGCGCTTTTATTTTAGGCGGCGGGGCGGCCGTACCTTACATAGGCTATATACAAGACGGATATTATTATGTGGATTGGCCCAATAAAAAAGGTTTGTTTAAATACGCCGCGCAGGACGCCGATACCGATTATTGCCTGCAGAAGCCGCAGCTTTGCCGGGATATGGCGGCCTTAACGCAGGGTTTATATCAGGCGTCGCGCTGGATAACTTTCCACCGGCAGGAGGCCCCGTAACATGGCATTTACGCCCGAGAACTTTTTATTTATAGGCTCCATACTGGTGTTTTTCAGCGTGGTGGTGGGCAGCACGGGGTATCGCTTCGGGGTGCCTTCGCTTTTATTGTTTTTACTGGTGGGCATGCTCTTTGGCAGCGACGGCATAGGGGTGCAGTTTCATAACTACGTGCAGGCGCAGCATATAGGCACGTTTGCTTTAATCGTTATTTTATTTTCCGGCGGTATGGATACCCACTGGCAGGAAATTAAACCCGTCTTTGCGGAAGGGGTTGTGCTTTCTACGGCGGGCGTTGTTATAACCATGTTTATCACCGGCGCGTTTATCTACGCTTTAACGCGTTTAATGCCCGGGCAAAACATGGCGCTGCCTATGGCGGGCTGTATGCTTTTGGCGGCGGTTATGTCTTCTACCGATTCGGCCTCCGTCTTTTCCATACTGCGCTCCAAAAATTTATTTTTGAAAGAAAACCTGCGCCCGCTTTTAGAACTTGAAAGCGGCAGCAACGACCCTATGGCCTATATGCTTACCATTATGCTTATAGCGTATTTGCAGTCCAGCAGTTTAAGCGCGGGCGTTATGGTTTGGATGCTTGTTTTGCAGTTTATTTTAGGTTTGGTGTTCGGCTACTTCTTCGGGCGCATGGCGGTTTTTATAACAAACCGCATTAACCTTGACTACGGGGCGCTGTATTCCATAATGCTTTTGGCTTTTGCGCTTTTTACTTTTTCTTTTACCACCCTGCTTAAAGGCAACGGGTTTTTGGCCGTTTATATAGCAGGCCTTGTGGCGGGCAACCAGACGATGATGTACAAAAAAAGCGTTATCACTTTCTTTGACGGGCTTGCCTGGCTTTTACAGATAATAATGTTTTTGGCTTTAGGCCTTTTGGTTAACCCGAAAGAATTAGCGGGCGTTGCGCTTATATCCGTCATTATAGGCGTGTTTATGATTTTGGTGGCCCGGCCTTTGACGGTGTTTTTGTGCCTGCTGCCGTTTAAAAAACTTTCCAGAGGCGGGCGGTTTTTTGTCTCGTGGGTGGGTTTGCGCGGCGCGGTGCCTATTATTTTTGCCACTTATCCTTATGTGGCCAATGTGCCTAATGCGGATAAAATTTTTAATATCGTATTTTGTATTACCATCATTTCTCTTATCGTGCAGGGCGCGTCTATCCCTTACGTGGGCCGGCTGCTTAATTTGGTTACGCCGCCCCCGCCGCATAAAGAGTTTGCCGTTGACGTGCCCGAAGATATGGCCGCCGTATCGGAGCTGCATGTAACCAAAGCGCTTTTAGCC
>JAISVV010000121.1 GCA_031271365.1 Elusimicrobiota bacterium
CAACGTCAACCTCGGCTGGACCGTGGAGAATCAGGAGCTCGCGAACAAGCGCCTTCCGCTGTTTCTGTCGTATCCCATCAAGCGGCGGTTCATAGCTTGCAGCCCCCTGCTGGGCCCGATTGACCTGTCGGCCTATCTTCACGGCGCCGAGCATGTAACCGTCAGCGGCGAAAGCGGGCGGGAGGCCAGGCTGTGCGATTATAACTGGGTGCTGGATTTGCGCCGCCAGGCCGCGGCGGCCGGCGTGTCTTTTAGCTATCACCAGACGGGCGCGCGGCTTTTAAAGGACGGCAAAATTTACCGCATACCTAAAAAACTGCAGCGCGCGCAGGCCAAAAAAGCAAATATAGATTTTGACGGGCAGTAACGTATCCGTGATCTGATTATAATTACGGCGCAAAGGAAGATTATTAAATACTTTTTAATATGGCGCTGGCAAAAACTTTGGCCTCTTTTACCGTTTTAGAATCAAAAATATCCGTGATAGCGTTTTTATCGCGCCGGCCCAGGCGGTATGCGCCGTGCGTATAATAAAGCACAATCTGGCCTTGTTTTTTGGGGGCGGCTACATCAAAGATAAGCATATCGCCTTTGGATAAAAGGCGTACGTAGGCGTCGTCCAATACTTTAACGGCAAATTTGCCGTTTAGTTTTTTGGGGGCGGCTTCTTCTATAAAAACCACGTCTCCGTTGTGGGCTATTGCCGCCACTTGCGGCAGGCGCACGGCAAAATTTTGGGCCGCGCCGGGTTTGTTTTTCAGGTCTTCTATCGGCGAGTATTTGCCTTCTTTAATATCAAAATATTCCTGCGGCGCAAAGCGTTTGTTAAGCACGTCCGAAAGCTGCTGCAAAGTAACGGTGCCGGGTTCTTCTTCGTAGAAAAAGGTTATTTTTTTATTTAAAACATCGGCTATGATTTGCAGGTTTTGGGCAGAGGGGATAATGGAGCCGTTTTCCCACGTGTAGATGGCCTGCCTGGTTTTACCTAGTTTGGCGGCCAATTCTCCCTGAGAGAGGCCTGCTTCCTTGCGGGCCATCATTATTTTAAGACCAAGTTTTTTTATACTCATAGCGCACGCCTTTAAAAAAGATGGACAAAAACTTCCTTTTTGTTTTACAATTGTAATATAAAGATTACATATACAATTTTTAATGACTGCGGCAAACATGCTAAATATGCCGCTCCGGCGCGCTATACAGAAGAGAAAAAATTTACGGGCCGGGCGCTTAAACAAAAGCGTCCTCCTGTATAGCAGGGAACCGAGGCCAAAAATAAAAAACCGTGCTGACAGGCATAAGGATTAATATTTGTGGCTTCGGTTCTATTTTATCAAATAAATCAAGCTTTTTTAATGCTATAATTAGAAATGTTTACCATAGACCAGGCCCTGCGAGCCGTGGAATACGGCCAGAATTATTTTGAAGGCCCCGCGCTGCTGGAAATACGCCGCTGGCTGCATTGCCTGGGCGAATATCGTGCCCATATGGAAAAGCGGCATTTAAGCGCGGTTTCGGCCAGGGCGGTGGTTACCTATGCGGCAATGCTGGAGGGGGCTTTACCCTCCATAGCCGCGCGCCGGCGCCAACTGATAAGCAAAGAAAAAGATAATATCTACGCCATGCTTGCGCAGGTTATTGACGCCGCCCTGAAAGACTGGGCCTGGTAAACAAACCGCAATAAAAATACATAAAAGCCGGCCCGCGCAAAGCGGGTTTTTTTGTATCCGCCGGCCCCCGGCCGCGCCGGGAGATAATTATTTTTTACTCTAAAAAAGGGTTTATAAACAAAGAGCCTCGCGGCAGGTTTTTTTTGGGGATAATTACTTTGCCTTCTTCCGGCGGGGTTTTATCGGTAAAAGCCTCCAGCAAAAATTTTGAAGCCGGGTCAAAGAGGGCAAACCATTTTTCAAAAGAGGCGGGTTTGGCTAGAAGAGGCGGGTCCGCCACTATATAGGCAAGGCGGCTGCCGCTTTGCAAAATCAAAAGCGCGGCGCGGTGATATTGCCAGGGGAAATAGCCGCCCCCGCGCGGCGAGAGGAATTTTTCGTCCCCGCGCGCGGTGATAAGATAGCGCTTGCCCTGCGGCGGCAAAACCGTAAGGCGGTAGACGGCGGCCGTATCCCAGCCGGCGTAAGCGTTTTGGGCCTGCAGCAAAGCGCTGCATATATAATGGGCGCTGCTGCCGCAATCCTGCGCGGCGTTCATGTAAAAATTTGTATCAAAAGCGTTTGCATGCGCGGGCAGCAGGGCCGCTTTCTTTTTTAATTCCTTTAAAGTTTTGGAGAGCGCGGCTTTTACCGCCGCATTAACCTCATGCGCCGGCGGCTTGCTTTGCGGCGGCGGCCCGGAGTAAAAATAATAACCGCTTTGCTTGCTTTTTAGCAGCATATTTATAAAGGCAAGGTCTTTACTTTCGCAATGGCTGTAGGGCGCGGCGGCGTTTTTTAGGGCGGCCTGCAGGTTTGTTTGTATCTCCTCGCGCTTAGCCGCGTAGAGGGCGGCAAAATCCGTTTTTATATTGTATTGCTGCAGCGCCTGCGCCGCGCCGGCCGCTTCCAGCGGCAGATTATCTTTGTCCAGCCGCGGCGGTATTTCCGCGGGGTAGACAAGGTGCATATTAAAAAGATACGCTTCCAGCGCGGCTTGTTTTGAAGGGGCGGTTTTTTTAAACAGCAACGGCGGCGCGGCGGCAACAGCCGGCAGAGTTAAGCAAAGCGCAATAAGGAACAACGGCAGCTTCTTCATATTATCAGTATTGCAAATAAAACCCGCCGCACCAAGGGGCAAAAGGCCCAAAAATATATAAGGCTTTTGGCCCAAGGGGAAACTTTACGGCCCCTCCTTGAAGTTGTGACAAAATAAAACGCCCCGCCGTTGACAGCGGCGGGGCGTTTTATTTTATTACACAGGCTTAATACTTATAAGTTAAAAGCCCGCTTCTCAGCTTGGGCTCAAACCAGGTGCTCTTGGGGGGCATAACCATGCCGGCGTCGGCTACGGCCATTAAGTCGTCCATAGACGTGGGGTACATGCTAAAAGCTGCCGCCGCGCCGCCGTCTACGTGCTTTTCCAACTCTTTGGCGCCGCGTATGCCGCCGATAAAATCAATGC
>JAISVV010000164.1 GCA_031271365.1 Elusimicrobiota bacterium
AAAAGCCGCAGTCAAAATTTCCGGGTGGTGTAGCGGTAACACTCTTCCCTTTGGAGGAAGCGTCCTAGGTTCGATCCCTAGCCCGGAAGCTTATTTTTTACGCAGGCAACAGCCTGCTTTTTTTACCTCAGGGGGTAAAATATGTTTGCAACCTTAATGTTAAAAACCTTTGCGCTGCTGGCGGGCTCTTTGCTGGTTGCGTATCTGGGAAATTTGTTTGCGGCAAAAAGTTTAAGCGCGGCTTTACAAAATAACGATATCGCAAAAGCGCGCCGCGGGCAGTGGATAGCGCTTGGCGCTTTTATAATCTCTTTTATCGCTTTGATGTTTTTGCAAACCATCTTCCCGTGGAACTTTGTTTTTATGCTGGTTTTCACTTTTGCAGGCGGCATGACTTTGGCCGTCTACACCGTGGCTTACGGCGATTTGGCGACCAAAGCACTGGCCATCACCGCTTTAACCACGCTGGGCACGGGCATTGTCGCCGGTTTGCCGGGCATGGATTTTAGCTGGATGGGCAAATTTTTGTTTATCGGCATTTTGGTATTGATAATTTTTAGCGTAATAGGCCTTTTTGTTAAGATGAAAAGCGCGCGCCGCCCGATGGCCATATTCGGCGTGATATTATTTACCGGCTATTTGCTTTATGATTTCAACCGCCTGGCCAAGCTGCAAGCCATGGCAGAGGCCAATAACTGGAACACCGCTTTAAACTTTGCCATAAGCATATACCTTGATATTATAAACTTGTTTATACAATTGATGAATTTGCTTAGCAGCAGTTCTAATTAGCGGCAGATTTAAGCCCCGGTAGCTCAACTGGAAGAGCAGATCCGTCCTAAGGATAAGGTTGCAGGTTCGATTCCTGTCTGGGGCGCGTAATTGATAAAGGCCGCCCGTTTTCCGGGCGGCCTTTTATTTTTGCGCCAATTATGGTTTAAAACCTATTTTTGAAAAATTCTTTTTCCCGTCAGCCTCAAGCATGGTGTTTAAAACTTCTATAATTTCGTCCACGCGTTTGTCGTTCTTTTCCATATATTGGAGCAGCGCTTTTTCCACCACGCCAAGCCTGGTTGTTATGCGTTCTTCGCTTTGGATTTTTAAGGCGTATTGTTTCATAGCCACAAACGCACGCATAATTTGTATGTTTGCGACGATTGCGCGCTCGCTGTTAAGAACCGTTGAGAGCATTGCCACACCCTGCTCCGTAAAAACATACGGGAGAAATTTCCGGCTGTCATTTTTAAAGATCACAATTTGTGATCTTAAAGAAAGCCACTCCTCTTTATTTAACTGGAACATAAAGTCCGAGGGGAAACGATTTGGGTTTCTCCTTACCGCCTGATTTAAAGCGCGGACTTCAACCCCATACAATGCCGCTAAATCGCGGTCAAGCATTACGCTTTTGCCGCGGATATTAAATATTTTGCTTTCTATTTAGTTGCAGCCGTTAAAGATTTGCTCATAACTAAAAAGCTAAATTTCAATAAACGCCGTTACGGGGGCGTCCACTTTTTCGCGGCCGTTTAGGAATTTTAGTTCCAGCAGAAACGCCGCCAACTCAACCTGCGCGCCCAGTTGGCGCGATAGTTTTATCGCCGCGGCCATTGTGCCGCCGGTGGCCAGTAAATCGTCTATAATTATAACTTTATCGCCGGCCGCAAGCGCGTCTTTGTGCATCTCTACGCTGGCGGCGCCGTATTCAAGGGCGTAGTCGGCCGAGATTGTTTCAAACGGCAGTTTGCCTTTTTTGCGCACCGGCACAAAACCGACGCCCAAAGCGCAGGCCAAAGGCGCGCCAAAGATAAAACCGCGCGCTTCTATGGCAACAACTTTTGTTATGCCTTTGCCTTTGCACAGCGCGGCAAACTCTTCTATGACGGCTTTAAAGGCCGCGCCGTCGGCCAAAAGCGGCGTGATATCCTTAAATATAATGCCTTCTTTGGGGAAGTTCGGCACGTCTCTTATCAAATCCGGTATTTTTTTATCTATGGTCATTTACGTTTTACCTTTGTATTGGTTTTATTAAAATTTTTATTGCGCTTTTGCGCGCTTGCGTGCGCTTTTAAAAGTTTGGCAAGCGGGCTTTGGCCCATAGGCTCGCCCAGGATATTGGTTTTGCCCTTTATTTCCATGCCGGCGTGCAGTTTTTTGGTGGTAAAATCCTTTTCCCTGCGCTCCATAAGGCCCAGCTCCTGCGCTTTTTTGCGCATGGCGCGCGTGGCGCGCTCTTCTATTTGCCGCACGCGTTCGCGCGATATGCCAAGTTTGGCGGAAACATCGGCCAAAGTCATCACTTCGTCGTTGCTAAGGCCGTAGCGCATTATTAAAATTTCCCTGTCGCGCTTGGGCAGCTCGTGCAAAATCTGCAGCAGCGCTTTGTTGGAGCTGGCGCTGGTAACCAGCGCGTCGGGGTTGCCTTCGCCGGCGTCGGTCAGGGTGTCTTAGAGGGTTAAATCGTCCTCTTCGTTGACGGCGCAGGAGAGCGAATCTACGCTGTACGCCGCGCTTAAAGTAT
>JAISVV010000176.1 GCA_031271365.1 Elusimicrobiota bacterium
AGCCTTGTTTTTTGCGTAAGGCGGCTATTTTTTTATCGTCGTCCTGCAAAAACTTTGCGTAGTTGCGGTATTTGCGCGCCTTCCACGCTTTTTTATGATAGCCGTAGCCGATTATTAAAGGCGCGGCCAGGGTAACTTCGCTGTAAACCATTTGCTCTAAAGCGGTGGAAACCTTGCCCCAGCTTGACGCCTCTTTTAACGTGGAGCTGGAAAGCGCGCCGTCGCGCACGTCGGCCACGGTTATTTGCACGGCGTATTTGTGCATGGGGCTGTCTTTGCCCAAAATTTCCGCGGCTACGACGGTGTCCTGCACGTAGTTTTTGGGCACGCCGCCGGAGAACATCATCAATCCGCTTTCCTTGGAATTTATTTTAATTTTGGTAAGTTCCAAAAAGTCTTTGGCGGCGTCTAAAGTAACGGGGTTTGCGGGGTTTTCCGACTGATGGGCCACAAAGCCGAAGCCGGCCGAGCAATCTGCAAAAGCGGGCACAAATATCGGCACGCCGTGCTTGTAGGCGGAGTAGACAATGCTGTCTTTGCCTTTATTTTTCTTCTCAAGCCATTTGCCCATTTCCCAGATAAACTCGCGGGAGGAATACGGCCTGCGCTCCAGCCCGTCGGCGATGATTTTAATGGTTTCGTCGCAAACTTTAAGTTCGTCTTCGTTGATGTAGGTGTCGTAGATGCGGTCAATATGCAAATCGCGCAAAAGGTTATCATCGGCAAAATGCTGGTCGCCTTTATAATGTTTATAGCCAAGGGCTTCAAAGAAATCCTGGTCCACAATATTTGCGCCGGTGGAGACGATTACGTCAACCATTTTGTTTTCAATCATATCCACAACCAGCTTTTTAAGACCGGCAGAAATCAGCGAGCCCGCCAAACACAAAAATACGCAGCAGCTTTTATCTTTTAACATGGCGTTATAGATATTGGCGGCGCGGTTTAAATCGCGGGAGGTGTAGGCCATATGCTGCATATCCTCCACCAGTTTGGTTACGTCGTGTTTCTTGATGTCTATGTGTTTGATGGTCGCTTTTAAAAAGTCTTTCTGCGAGGGTCTTTTTTCCATTTCCTTAATTCTCCTTTTATTGCTATAATTGCTGTATATAATTATAGTAAAAAAACAAAAACAAAGTAATGTTTTTAAGGAGATTTCCAATGTACGAACACATTAAGCAAAACGACCCGGCGATTTAC
The DNA here is from genome assembly GCA_031271365.1 of Elusimicrobiota bacterium. Lineage (GTDB taxonomy): Bacteria > Elusimicrobiota > Elusimicrobia > Elusimicrobiales > Elusimicrobiaceae > Proelusimicrobium. Next base: position 1,201 of record JAISVV010000176.1, read on the forward strand.
GACGCCATTATGCTGGAAAAGAACCGCCAGCAAAACCGCATAGAACTTATCGCGTCGGAAAATTTTACCTCGCAGGCAATTATGGAAGCGCAAGGCTCCGTTTTAACCAATAAATACGCCGAGGGCTACCCGGGCCGCAGATACTACGGCGGGTGCGAATACGTGGACGTTGTGGAAAGCATAGCCATAGACCGCGCTAAACAGCTCTTCGGCGCGGAAGGCGCAAACGTGCAGCCGCACAGCGGCGCGCAGGCCAATGTGGCGGCCTATTTGGCTTTAATCAACCCCGGCGACAGCGTGCTGGGTTTAAACCTCTCCCACGGCGGGCACTTAACGCACGGGCACCCGATGAACTTCTCCGGCAAATACTTTAAAATATCGGAAATTAACGTCAGGCGCGACACCGAAGAAATAGATTACGACGAAGCCGCCAAAACCGCCAAAGAAACCATGCCCAAACTTATTATGGCGGGCGCGTCAAACTACTCCCGCATTTTTGACTGGAAAAAGCTGCGCGAAATTGCAGACAGCGTGGGCGCGTTTTTAGTGTGCGACGTTGCCCACTACGCAGGCCTTATCGCCGCCGGCGAGTATCCTTCCCCCGTGCCTTATGCCGACGTGGTTACAACCACCACACACAAAACCCTGCGCGGCCCGCGCGGCGGCTTAATTTTGTGCAAGGAGAAATATTTAAAGCAGATAAATTCTTCCGTCTTCCCCGGTATGCAGGGCGGGCCTTTGATGCACGTTATCGCGGCAAAAGCCATCTGCTTCGGCGAGGCTTTAAAGCCGGAGTTTAAAACCTATCAAAAACAAGTTAAAGCCAACGCCGCGCGCATGGTGGAAGAGCTTAAAAAAGCCGGCTACCGCATTGTGTCCGGCGGCACCGACGCGCACGTTTTAAGCGTGGATTTAACCTCTAAAGGCATAACCGGCAAACAGGCAGAGATCGCCTTAGATAAAGCCGGCATTACCTGCAATAAAAACACCATACCCTACGACACGCAAAAACCCATGATTACCAGCGGCATAAGGCTTGGCACCCCGGCCGTAACCACCCGCGGCATGAAAGAAGACGATATGGCCGCCGTGGCGGGCTTTATCAACGAGGCTTTGCTCACGCATGATAACGACGAAAAACTTGCAGCAATCAGCGCGCGCGTGGAGGAGTTTTTGAAAAAATTCCCCCTCTACCCGGGCATGGAATAATGATAGATATAGCCATTATCGGCGGCAGCGGGCTTTATAAAATCGACGGCATGAAAGACGTTAAAGAAATTGCCGTCAACACGCCCTTCGGCGCGCCTTCGGATAAAATTATTACGGGTACTTTGTCCGGCGTAAAAATAGGTTTTTTGGCGCGCCACAACCGCGCGCATTTATTTACGCCCACGGAGGTGCCGTACCGCGCCAATGTTTACGCCTTAAAAAAGCTGGGCGCGCGGATAGTTTTATCCTTTAGCGCCTGCGGCTCGCTGCGGGAAAATATGCCGCCCAAAAGTTTTTGCTTCCCAGACCAGATTGTGGATAAAACCACGCTGCGGCCAAACACGTTTTTCGGCAACGGCGTGGTGGATCATTTCCCCTTCGGCCATCCGATAAGCATCAGCGTGCAAAAAGCGTTTGCGCAGGAGGCTAAAAAACTTAAACTAAAGCATAAGCTCACGGGCACGGTTGTAGCTATGGAGGGCCCGTTATTTTCCACCAAGGCCGAAAGCCTGTGGCACCGCAAAATGGGCTGGGATTTAATAGGCATGACAAGCTGCCCCGAAAGCAAACTGATACGCGAGGCCGGCATGGCCTTCGGCTTTTGCGCGATGATAACAGATTATGATTCCTGGCGCGACAATACCGAAGACGTAAGCCACGATATGGTAAAAGAGGTTATGAAATACAACGAGGTCGCCGCAAAAAAACTGCTGGCCGCCGCGCTGCCCAAAATAGCCGCGCTAAAAAACGCCGGCGAGCGCAAAGCGTCTATATATAAAGACATGCTTGCAAAAAACCAAAATAAAACGCAGGTAAAAAAACTAAAAGTAATATTTGATTAACCTAAAAAAGAAATAAAAACAAAAACCCCGCCCACCTAAACGGCGGGGTTTTTAGCTACATCGCCACGCAACCCCCTTGGCGCAATTTTTATACCAACTGAATTTAGAGCCAAGCGGTATTTTGAAATTTGTATATACAAACTTTAAAACACTGCATTAGCAATATTTTACTTGGTGTAAAAATTGCGCCAAGTGCTTTCTGAAAAATTTTTGCTTAAGCATAGGCGTTAAATACTATATGGGAATTTGAGCCGGTTACCTGTAGGCCTTAAGACGCTTCCCCGCTACTGCGTTGCGTGATACACCATAAAACGCGGCAGGGCTTAAGTTTAGCCGCGCATTATTTGTAATACTTTTAGCCTGTAAGCGCCGTTAAATACGTTCTATTTCTTTTAAGTTTGCGCCGGCGCGCCAGGGGCCCAGTTCGTACATAAACTTGCCGCTTTGCGCTTTTACGCCGCAGGCTTCTTCGCCGGGCCAGAGGAAGGCGGCTTTGGCGCCGGTTTCCAAAATTACCGCTTGCGTTTCGGCGGGGATATCAGAGTAGGGGAAGTAAATATTTTTAATTTTTATATCTTTCAGGCCGCGCAGGCCGTAAACGGCGCTTTTGTTTAGCGCGTTTAAAAACAGGCAGTCTATTTTTTTGCCGCCCAAAGCCAGCACGGCGTTGCTTAAAACTTCCGGCTCCACGCCCGCGCCGATAACTTTTATTTGGCCGCGCTGTTTTACGATAAGGCTTTTGTTGAAGCGGCCTTGCAGCGCGTATTCGCCGCGGCGGCCGGTAAAGAGGCCCACAAATAAAATGCCGCAAATAACAAAGCACCAAAACAGCGTGTATAAGATTTTGCGGCGCGCTATCGGGCGGTTTAAAAACGCAAAAAACGCGCAGTAGTAGGCCAGGACAGACGTTGCTTTCCACGCCGAGGCCGTTAAGTTAGATATTTGCAAACTTGCAAAGGCCTCCACCAGCCATTTAAACGCAAACAGCAGCCGCGCCAAAATAAAAACCGCGCCGTTAAACAAAAAATCCACGTGCAAAAAAGACAAAAGCCACACAAAAAACCCGCCGCCTAAAATAACGCCGCTTAAGGGCACCAGCGCGATGTTGGAAAACGGCGCGGTAAGCGAAACTTTGTAAAACACATTTGTAAACACCGGCAGCAGCGCAAGCTGCGCTGCCAGCGAAACCAAAAACAACTCGATAATAACGCGCGGCAAACGCGGCATTTTATGGCTAAGCTTAAAGTTGCAGGCCAGCAGTATTATCGCCAGCGTGGCCAAAAAAGACATCTGGAACCCCGCGTCAAAAATACTTTGCGGGTTAACCAGTAAAATAAACAAAGCGGCCATTATAAAGCCTTGCAAAATACCGCTTTTGCGGCCCAGCAAAAAGCCTAAAGTGGCGCATAAAGTCATTATATAAGCGCGCAGCAAAGGCGCGTCCGCGCCGGCGATAAGCGTATAAAAAAGCGCCAATATCAACGCAAACGCTGCCGATGTTTTGCGCCCCGCGCCCAAAAGCGCGCATAAAAAATAAACTATCAGCGTAACAAAGCCCACGTTTGCGCCGGAGGCTACTAATAAATGCATTGCGCCGCTGTCTTGAAAAGCGGTATAAAGCCGCCTGTCAATATCGCCCTTTTCACCTATGGTAACGCCGCCTAAAATAGGCAGCAGCGCGGCGTCAAAATTATCTTCAAAAGTTTTTAAAATATGCGCGCGCGTTTTAGACATTGCAACCCAAAAGCGCGAGTTTACGGCTGCGGCCCGCGCGCCGCCTTGCACGGCGTTTAAGCGGCTAAAAACGCGCTTGCGCGCCAAATATTTCTGCCAGCTAAAAGAGCCCAAATTATCCGCCGATTCCACGGGCTCTATACTGCCATGCAACAAATAATCGCGGCCTTTTAAAACCTCGCCGCAATTTAAACAATAAACATAAGTTTTAAAATTATACGCCGCGCCGTCAATTTTGTTAACGCGCGCGATAAAAGAAGTGCGGTCTTTTTTAACTTCGGGGTAAGTAAGCGGGCTTAATTCTATGGCGGCATTTGGCGGCGCGGCAATAAAATCGCCTTCTTCCGCCGCGGGCGGTTTTAAAAATAAAGCCAGGCACAGCGCGTAAAAAACAAGCAGTAAAAAGAGAGGCCGTCGGTAAAAACTGGCGTGCATTAAATTTTGGTGCGCCCTTTAAGCGCGTGTTTTAGGGTAAGCTCGTCGATATAATCAATGTGGCCGCCAAGCGGCATACCGTAGCCTATGCGGCTTACTTTGCCCACAAGGCCGCGCAGCACGTCGGCGATGTATAAAGAGGTGGTTTCGCCCTCGGTGTCGGGGTTGGTGGCTATGATAACTTCCTTAATCTCCTGCGGGGCGTTTTGCACGCGCTCGATAAGCTCTTTGATGCGCACGGAATCCGCTGTGCGGCCCTCCACCGGCGAAATAGAGCCGTGCAGCACATGGTAAAGCCCGTTGTA
>JAISVV010000040.1 GCA_031271365.1 Elusimicrobiota bacterium
TCTTCTATAAAAAAGGCGCGCTTTACAATCAGCAAAAGTTTGATACCACCGTCCGCGATATACAAGAGAGATATGCCAACAAAGGCTATCTGCGCGCGGAGATTGTACCCGTCCCCGCGCTGGACGAGGAAACCGGCCTTCTAAACATAAATTTTGACATAACCGAAAACAATATAGTATTTATTGACCACGTTGACGTAACCGGCAACGACAGCACAAAGACATATGTCTTCACCCGCGAGCTTACCGTTAAAGAGGGCGACGTCTTCAGCTACGATAAAATAAGGCGCAGCCAGGGCAAAATTTTAAACCTGGGCTTTATCAACGACGCGCAAATAGATATCACCCCCACCAACGATATAAACAAAGTGGACGTCGGCTTTAACGTCCTTGAAGGCCGCCCCGGTATGTTTACGGCGGGGATAGCGATGTCCTCCTTAGACGGGTTATACGGCGACGTTTCCGTAAACCATTTAAATTTGTTCGGCAAGGCGCAAAGGCTTTCTTTAAGGGCTCTCTTCGGAAGCAAAATATTGGATTATACGGTAAGCTGGTCCACCCCGTGGATTTTTGATAAACCAACCTCTTTCGGCATAGACGCGTTTAACACGCGCAGGTACCGCTCTTATTTAACAAATAACTCTGCCTATACCGAGCGGCGCATAGGCGGACGGCTGCACCTGGGGCCGCGCTTTAACGACGATATTTATAATTTAGGTTTATCCTACACCTTTGAGAGCATAGAGGTTTACGACATCAACCCCGATATTAAAGCCGGCCTGCTTGCGCAAGACGGGCTTGTGGAAGGCAAAAACAATATGTCCACCCTGGGCGCCAGCTTTGCCATAGACACCCGCGACAACTACTGGGACGCCACCAGCGGCGCGCGCAACTCTTTGGGCGTGGATTTATCCGGCGGGCCTTTTATGGGCGAGACGGATATTTACCGCTTTACGCTGCGCTCTTCCTACAACAAAACTTTGATAAACATAGGCAAAGATTACCCCATTGTGCTTATGATAGCCAACCGCGCGGGCATGGTTAAACCCTACGGCGGCACGGAAGTGGTGCCGGCGTACGAAAGGGTGTTTTTAGGCGGCGCGGACACCATAAGGGGCTACGAAACCACCGGCCAGATAGGCCCCCAAAAAGGCGGCGAAATTTATTATATCGGCAATGTGGAACTAAAATTCCCTATAGCGCGCGAGGGCAGGCGCACCATAGCGCAGCTGGCGGCGTTTTTTGATATCGGCAACTCGTGGAAAGAATGGGGCGATATCAGGTTTAAAACCGGCCCCGCCGAGGACGAGTTTAAAATGGGCTTCGGCTTTGGCCTGCGTTTTACAACGCCTTCTTTGCCCATCAGGCTGGACTGGGGCTACGGCTTAAACCACAAAACGGGGGAGAAGAAATCGCAAATCTATTTCTCTATGGCTAATTTGTTCTAAACGCTTATGAAAAAAGGTTTATTTATCCTGCTGCTTGGCCTTACCTGCGCCTTATCCGCGCAGGAGGCGCCGCAGGTATTTGAAGCCTTTACGCAAACGCCCGAGGCAACCGCCCCCCCGCGCGGCGACCCTAAAGCCCAAAGCAGCGAAAAAATGGCCCTGGAAAAAAATGATACCGCCGTAGTAGTGCCCGTAGCCAATACCGAAACCGGCCCGCAGGCGCAGCAAAGCGCGCAGCCGCTGTTTAAAATTGCCGGCACCGCCGAAGAATTAAAGGCCCAACCCGTGCCGCAGGGCACCTTGGCTATTTACATCAACGTGGAAGAAGCCTTCAATAAAAACCCCTGGACTATACAGGCCCGCCGCAGCCTGCGCCTTGAGCTGGAAACAACCCAGCTTGAATACGCGCAAATACAAGAGCAGCTTAAAGAGCTTAAAACCAAAGCCGAAAACCTTCAAAAAGAAATAGATATATTTAAACCTTTCTACCAAAAAACCCCGGCGCCGGCGCAAAACGCCAACACTTACCCCAGCCTGCCCGCAGATAGTTTTGCCCCCGTCTTAGACAGCCTGCTTTTTGCGCCCGCGGCCGAGCATATCGCCAGCCCGGAAAATACGCCGCAGAAACTGCAGGGCCTTCAAAACAATTTAGACGACACCCGCAAAACCATACTGGAAAAGGAAGCCTTTTTACTAAATTATAAAGAAATGTCTAAGGAAGAAGCGCTGTCGCGCCAAGACCGCATAGTGCAGGAGATTTTAAAAGAAATTTACAGCGGCATACGCGAATACGCCGCAGTGCGCAATATAGGCCTGGTAGTGGATAAAAAAGATTTAATCTACGGCAAACCCCTTGACGTTACCGACGAGTTTGTCAAGTGGATGAAAAACTATCACAAAAAATACCTCAAAGAGCACGGAGACATACTATGAATTTAACGCTTGAGCAAATTGCCCGGATAACCGGCGCGCGGCTTAAAGGCGACGGCAAAACAGTTATCACCGCGCTTTGCGGCCTGGACAGCCCTAAAGAGGGCGCGCTGTCTTACGCGGCTAAAATAGATAAACCCGAGGCTTTGGCAAATTTAAACGCAGCCGCTTTGATAGTGCCTGTGGCCGCTGAAAATATGGATTTGCCCTTTAAAGGCAATTTGCTCTACGCCGAAAACCCCGACTGGGCCTTTACCCTGCTGCTGCGCGCGGCGGATACTTTGAACAAAGATATCAAACCGGGCGTTGACGCGCGCGCCGCCGTAAGCCCGGGCGCAAAGCTGGGCAAAAACGTTTTTATCGGCGCAAACGCCGTGGTGGAAGACGGCGCGGTTATCGGAGATAATACCATAATTTACCCCAATGTCTACATTGGCCGCAACGTACAGATAGGCCAAAACTGCGTGCTTTACCCAGGCGCGGCGGTGCGAGAAGAGTGCATACTTAAAAATAAAGTTATTTTGCAGCCGGGCGCGGTTATAGGCTCCGACGGGTTTGGCTATATCTTCCATAACGGCAGGCACGAGAAGATACCCCAAATCGGCAATGTTATCCTGGAAGACGACGTTGAAATCGGCGCGAACGCCACCATAGACCGCGCAAAGATTAACAGCACCATAATCGGCGCAAACACTAAAATTGATAATTTGGTGCAAATCGGCCATAATGTAAAGACGGGCGCGGCGTGCGTTATAGTTTCGCAAGCCGGCATAGCGGGCTCTACCGAGCTGGGCAATGGCGTTATAGTAGCCGGCCAGGCGGGCATAAACGGCCACATAAAAATAGGCGACGGGGCCGCCATAGGCCCGCAGGCCGGCGTTATGAGCGATGTGCAGGCCCATGCAAAGCTGATGGGCTCGCCGGCGTTGGAAGCGGGCGCTTTTATGCGCTCATACGCCATCTTCAAAAAAATGCCGGAGCTGTATAAAGAACTGATGGCAATAAAAAAGAAATTTAAGTTTTTCGGGTAAGGCACAGATATTACACGTATTACACGCCGTCATTGCGCTGCCGGCAATGACGGGCAACAAGGGATTTTATGCAAAGACAAACTTTGGGCGGCATCGTTACATTAAAAGGCATTGGCCTGCACACGGGCCGGCCGTGTTCTATGACTTTTAGGCCCTCGTCGCAAGGGTATATCTCCTTTGCGCGCACGGATATCAAGGGCGCGCAACCCATCGCGGCCGCGCTGGAAAGCGTAATATCCACCATGCGCGGCACAAATTTGGCCAATGATACCGCCGAGGTGCAAACCGTAGAGCCCGTTTTAAGCGCGGCAAACGCCTTTGGCGTAACGGATTTAATCGTCGAAATGGACGGGCCCGAGCCGCCCGTGATGGACGGCTCGGCCCTGCAGTACGCTTTGGCAATGCAGCGCGCCGGCTTTAAACCGCTGGGCGGCGATTACCCAAGCCTAAGCCTAAAGGAACCCGTGGAGTTTAAAGACGGCGATATTTTCTATAAAGCCGAACCCGCGGATAAGACAATGCTTAGCTTTACCTTTGCCAGGCGGCACCCGTTTGCGCCCGCCGCGCGGCAAGAGTTTAACTTTGAACTTACGCCGGAGAACTTTTTAAAAGAAATCGCCCCCGCGCGCACTTTTGGCTTTGAGGAAGAACTGGCCTTTTTAAAGCAGCACGGCCTGGCAAAAGGCGGCAGTTTGGAAAATTCGGTAATAATAACAAAGCAAGGCTATCTAAATACGCCGCGCTTTGAAACCGAGCTCGCGCGCCACAAAATTTTAGACATGCTGGGCGATTTTAACCTCATGCGCCGCGCGCTTGGCAAAACGCGCGTAAGCTGCCAGGGCGGCGGGCACAAAAGCAATATCGCTTTTGCAAAAATTTTACTAGAAAAACAGGGGCAATAATATGGGTAAATTAGAATTTTTACTTAAAGAAGAGCCGCAGGATATTTTGGAGCGGCCCGTAATAGAGCAAAATATCCCCCACCGGGACCCTTTTTTGTTCGTGGACGAAGTGTATCTTTTTGAAGATAAAAAATATCTTATGGGCCTGCGCCGCTTTACCGGTGAGGAGCCTTTTTTTAAGGGCCACTTTCCCAAATACCCGGTGGTGCCGGGCGTTATGATACTGGAAGCCATGGCCCAAACCGTCGGCGCGGCGGTTATGCAAAGCCCCAAATTTAAAACGCTTAAAGGCAAAGTGGCGTTTTTTGCCAGCATAGAGCAGGCTAAGTTCCGCAAGCAGGTGGCGCCGGGCGACCTTTTAAAAATAGTTATAGAACTGCAAAGAGTAGGCAAAATAACAAAAATATACGGCGAGGCCTATACATACAACGGCCTTTGCACGGAAGCTGTATTAAACTTCATAGTAGGAGATAAGGATTAACCCATGAGCATACACCCCACAGCCATCGTGCACGAAAGCGCAAAAATAGGCAAAAACGTAACCATAGGCCCCTATACGATAATCGGCAAAAAAACAACCATAGGAGATAATACCTTTATCGGCCCGCACTGCGTGATAGAAAACACCCAAATGGGCCAAAATAACGAAATTATAGCAAGCGCGTTTATCGGCGTAAAACCGCAGGATTTATCTTACGACGGCATGGAAAGCATGGTGGTTATAGGCTCCGGCAACCAAATACGCGAATGCGTTACCATACACCGCTCCACCTCTTTAGAGCGCCCGACCAAAGTGGGCGATAAATGTTTGTTTATGGCCAACTCGCACGTGGCTCACGACTGCGTTATAGGCAGTAATGTAATACTGGTTAACAGCGCCGGCGTGGCCGGCCACGTGGAGATACAAAATAACGCCATACTTTCCGGCTTGTCGGCGGTGCATCAGTTTGTGCGCATAGGGCGGCTGTCTATGCTATCGGGCTTAAGCGGGCTTGTTTTGGATTTACCGCCCTTCTGCCGCGCCACGGGCACGCGCGCAAAACTGGCGGGGCTTAACACCGTGGGTATGCGCCGCGGCGGCCTAAGCCGCGATGCCGTTAAAGCCGTTAAAGAGGCGTACAGGGTATTGTTTCTGTCCAAAAACACTTTGCGCGAATCTATAGAGCGGCTTAAAAAAACCAACCCGCCACCCGAAGTGACGGAAATTATTAATTTTTGCGAAAACTCAAAACGCGGCATAACAAGCGCAAGGAAACGGGGCGCCGGCGCGGGGGCCGATGACGAGCAATAATATCAAAAAACTGGGCATTATAGCCGGCGAGGGCAAATTCCCCGTGCTGGTAGCGAAAGAGGCCGCCTCCAAAGGGTTGGAGGTTTATGTTTTAGGCATTAAAAATAACACCAACCTAAAAGATTTTGAGGGCTGCGCAAAAAAAACGCAGCTTTTGAAGCTGGGCCAGCTGGGCGCGGCCGTTAAATTTTTTAAGGAAAACGGCGTCGCCGCCGCAGTAATGGCCGGCCGGGTGGAGCATGTAAACATCTTTAGCGTAATGCCCGATTTGCGCGCCGCCAAGCTGCTGGCCGGCCTTAAAGATATGCGCGCCAAAAGTATTTTAGCCGCCGCGATAGAAGATTTTAAAAAAGAAGGGATAGAGTTTGCCTCCTCCGCTTTATTTTTAGACAGCGCAAAGCCGCAAAAAGGCACGCTTACCAAACGCGCCCCCACGCAGGACGAAAGCCAAAGCATAGAGCTGGGTTTTAAAGTATCCAAAGCGCTGGCCGGTTTAGACGTGGGCCTTACAAGCGTCGTGTGCGACAGGGCCGTAGTAGCCGTAGAAGGCATGGAAGGCACCGATAACTGCATCAAACGCGCGGGCAAGCTGTATAAAGAATGCGCGCAAAACAAAGGCGCGGCCCTGGTGGTGGTAAAAGTGGCGCGCCCCGGCCAGGACCACCGCTACGATTTGCCAGTAGTAGGCAAAGGCACCATAAAAAATATGCTTGAAGCCGGCGCAAAAGCCCTGGCCGTAGAAGCCGGCCATACCTTGGTTTTGGATATGGACGAAGTTATTGCAATGGCCGATAAAAGCGGCATTACCATAGTTGCCGTATAGGGGATATAATGAATTATGTTTACTTTTTCCTGCTGGCCTTTTGCTGGGGCACGGCGTTTGTAGGGGTTAAATATTCCGTTAACACGCTGGACCCGTATTTTTCAGCCTTTGCGCGCGTGTTTATAGGCTTTGTATTCTTTACGGCGTGGTTTTTGATAACTAAAAAAAAGATTTTCCTGCCGCGCAAAGAGGCCTGGCGGCCCTGGCTTGCCGGCTGGCTTATAATGGGCGTGCCTTTTATTTTTCTCTACTGGGGCCAGCAGTTTATACCTGCCGGCACCAGCGGCATTTTTAACGGCACCGTGCCTTTGTGGGTGTTTATTATAGCCGCCCTCACCCTGAAAGGGCAGGACGCTTTTACCTGGCGCAAAGCCGCCGGCGTTGTTTTGGGCCTTGCGGGGCTTTTTTTGGTAATGAGCCCGGCCATAGCCAAGTTTGCAGACGGCGCGGGGCAGGGCAAAATGGTTTTGTACGGCAGCCTTTCGGTGCTGTTTATGGCGTTTTGCTACGGCGCGGGCAATGTGCTTACGCGCTACATATTAACCAAAAATATCACGCTGGAGCAAAACATCTTCCAGCAGCACCTGTTCAGCGCGGTGTTTTTGTTTTTTGTAATGATTTTGGCCGGCGCAAAAATGCCTGGTAAAGAACTTTTGCAGCCAAAGCTGCTCTTTGCGCTTTTTTACGTGGCTTTGGTATCTTCGGCCTTGGCTTTGCTGCTGCTGTTTAAACTGCTTAAAGAATGGGGCGCGCTGCGCGCCAGCCTGGCAACTTACGTTGTGCCCTTTATCGCCCTGGGCTCCGATTTTTTGATTAACGGCCGCGTACCCACCGGCTATGAGTTGGCCGGCATGATAATAATAATTTTGAGCCTTGCGCTTATACAATTTGACAGAACCAATAAGCCGCAAACGGGCGCTCATTAATAATGTAAAATTTAACTAGGACGTACCAAGGAGAGCATTACCCATGAAAGCCATAGTAAAAACCAAAGCCGGCCCCGGGGCCGAATATACAGACGTTGACATACCAAATATAAAAAGCGACGAACTTTTAATAAAAATACACGCCGCCTCCATCTGCGGCAGCGATTTACCCATTTATAACGGCGACGCCCTTGCAGCCCGCGGCATGAAGCCGCCCTTTATCTTCGGCCACGAACTTTGCGGCGAAGTGGTGGAAATCGGCGACAAAGCCAAAGGCTTTACCAAAGGCGATTTTGTGTCGGTGGAAAGCCATATCTTCTGCGGTATGTGCTACCAGTGCAGAAACGACCAGAGGCACGTTTGCTCCAACCTTCAAATTTTAGGCATAGACACGCAGGGCGGCTTTGCCGAATACGCCGCCATCCCCGCGCGCTGCGCCTGGAAGCACGCCGACGATACTTTAAAAGACATCGGCTCTATCATGGAGCCTTTGGGCAACGCCGTTTTTGCCACGCTGGCGGAAGATATTGTGGGCAAAACGGTTTTAGTTTCCGGCCTGGGGCCGCAGGGTTTGTTTGCGGTGGAAATCGCTAAAGCCACCGGCGCGGCAAAAGTTATCGCCACGGAGGCTTCGGCTTTCCGCAAAAAACTGGGCGAGCAAATGGGCGCGGATGTTATCATAGACCCTATGGAAGGCGACACCGTCAAAAAAATCATAGAAGCCGGCGGCGAGAAAAGCGGCGTTGACATCGTGGTGGAAATGTCGGGCAACCCGACGGCCATTAACACCGCCTTGGAAGCGGTTAAACCCGCGGGCAGCGTTATAGCCTTCGGCCTGCCGAAAGGCAATATAACCATAGATTACGGCAACCAGATAATTTTTAAAGCGCTGCGTATGCAAGGCATTACGGGCAGAGAAATTTTTAGAAGCTGGTATAAAATGGAAAGTTTGCTAAGAAGCAAAGCCATTAACCCGCGCCCCGTAATCACGCATACCTTTAAGATGAAAGACTTTGAAAAAGCCTTTGCCGTCGCCGCCGACCCGAAGAAAGAATGCGGCAAAGTTATACTTGTCCCCTAAGGAGTTTTAAAAATGGAAAGACTTAAATTTTTAGAGCAGGAAGTGGCAACGCTTAAAGCCGAAAACCGCTTCATAGAGCCCCATGTTTTGCAAAGCGCGCAGGACGCCGTTTGCGTAATAGACGGCAAAGAGGTTATTAACCTGACCTCCAACAACTATCTTTGCTTAACAACGCACCCCAAAGTTAAAGCCGCCGCTATCAACGCGACGGAAAAATACGGCATAGGCACGGCCGCCGTGCGCACTATTATCGGCACCACCGCCATGCACGGCGAGCTGGAGCAAAAACTGGCAGAATTTAAAGGCACAGAGGCCGCTTTGGTTATACAATCGGGCTTTACCTCCAACACAGCCACCTGCCAAAGTTTGATGACCAGCCCCGAAGACGCGCTTATTTCAGACGAGCTTAACCACGCCTCTATCATAGACGGCGGGCGGCTGTCTAAAGCCAAAAAGAAAATATACCGCCACAGCGACATGGCGCATTTAAAAGAAATTTTAGAAAGCGAAGAAGTTAAAAAAGCGCGGCGCAAACTGCTTGTTACCGACGGCGTATTTAGCATGGACGGCGACATTGCCCCGCTGCCGGAGATTGTTGATTTGTGCGAAAAACACGGCGTTATCGTTATGGTTGACGACGCGCACGCCAGCGGCGTTATCGGGCCCGAAGGCCGCGGCACCGTGGCGCATTTTGGCCTTAAAGGCCGCGTGGATATACAAATAGGCACGCTTTCAAAAGCGTTTGCCACCATAGGCGGCTACGTTGCGGGCACTAAGGCTTTAAAAGAGTATATGCAGTCTGTGGCGCGGCCGTTTTTATTTTCCAGCTCGCATCCGCCAAGCGTTGTGGGCACCTGCCTTGCCGGCTTAGACGTTTTGTATAACGAGCCGCAGCTGCTTAAAAAACTTTGGGATAACTCCAAATTTTTTAAGGAAGAACTTAAAAAAGCCGGCTTTGATATAGGCAACAGCCAAACGCCCATTACGCCCGTTATGGTGGGCGATACCATAAAAGCCAAAAAGTTTAGCAAAATGCTTTTTGAAGAGGGCGTCTTTGCGCTGGAAATCGCTTTCCCCACCGTGCCTATGGGCAAGGAGAGGCTTAGAACAATAGTCACCGCCGGCCACGAGATAAAAGATTTAGAAAAGGCCGCCGCGGCGTTTAAAAAATGCGGTAAAGCCTTGGGCATTATCTAATGTTTGGGCGCGTTGTAAAGTTTATAAACACCACGGCGTTATGCGCCGTGGTGTTGTTTTTTATAGCCTGCAATAACGGCGGCGCAAGCGCGCCGGAAGCGGGCGCGCAAAAACTAAAGGCGGTTGTATCGGGCTACGCGCCTTACGCAATTGCCGAGGCCGTCTTAAAAGACGCGGCCGCTTTGCAAATGCTTGTGCCGCCCGGTACCGAAGCGCACAGCTTTGAGCCAACTCCGCAAAACGCGGCTGCGATACAAAATGCGGATTTCTTTTTCTTTACAAGCGGCCGCATGGAGCCGTGGGCGATGGAAATTTCCGACGGCCGCGGCATAGCCTTGGCCTACGAGCTGCCAAACAATAACCCCAAGGACCCGCATGTCTGGATGGATTTTGACAATACGCTTGCCATGGCTAATAATATGGCCATGTACGTAGCGCGCAAATACCCGCAGCTTGAGGCGCAGCTGCTGCAAAACACGTCGGACTTCAACCGCCAAATCCAAATGTTAAAGCGGCTGTACGGCCAAACGCTTGCAAATTGCCAAACGCGCGATATTTACCATGTGGGGCATTCGGCCTTCGGCTATATAGCGCGAAATTATAACCTTAATTTTAAACCGCTTATCGGCGCAACTTTTGAAGGCGAGCCTTCCGCGCGCGACATGGCGCAGATGATAAAAGAAATTAAAACCAAAAACCTAAGCTATATTTTTACCGAAGAAGTTTTAAACTCGCGCCTGGCGGAGGTTATCTCTAAAGAAAGCGGCGCGCGGCTTTTAAATTTATACACCATAGAAGGCGTCAGCAAAGAAGAGTTTGAAAACAAAACCGGCTACCGCCGGTTTATGATGTTAAACCTGCAAAATTTATCAAAAGGCCTCTCATGCGCGTGATAGAAGTTAAAAATTTATCCTACGCCTACTTTGGCGCAAGCGCGCTGGAAGATGTTTCCTTTAAAATAAAACCGGGCGCGTTTACCGGCGTTTTAGGCCCCAACGGCGGCGGCAAAACAACTTTGGTTAAACTTATTTTAGGGCTTTTAAAACCGCAAAGCGGCCAGATAAAACTTTTTACCGACGGCTGGGCGCAAATAGGCTATATGCAGCAGCGCGCCGCAGCGGCGGGTTTAATGCCGCTAAGCGCGTTTGAGGTTGCGCGCCTAGGGCTGCTTTCTACCAAAAAAACGCCTAAAATTTTTAACAGGCAAGACGACGACGCCACGCTGCAAGCCATGCAAAACACCGGCTGCGCGGAGTTTAAAGGCAAGCTTTTTTACGAGCTTTCCGGCGGGCAGCAGCAGCGCGTTTTGCTGGCGCGCGCCCTGATAAACAAGCCGCGGCTTTTGATTTTAGACGAGCCTTCCACCGCTTTAGACAGCACCTCGCGCGAAGTTTTTTTTGAACTTTTATCCAAATTAAATAAACAAGGCGTTACAATACTTTTAATAACGCACGATATCGGCGAAGTTGGCAAATACGTAGACAGCTTTTTAATATTGGACAAGCGCCTGGTCTTCCACGGCGGTAAGCAGGCTTTTTGCGCCTCGCCGGAGGTTACAAAATACTTCGGGCCGTATACGCAGCATATTATGGACCACTTGCACCACGGGGGCGCCAATGGGGTTTGTTGAGTTTCTATCGTACGATTTTGCGCAGCGCGCTTTAGCGGCCGGCGTGCTGGTAGCCTTAATCACGGCCGCCTTGGGCCTGTTTTTGGTTTTAAAGCGCATGGCCTTAATCGGCGACAGCTTAAGCCACGTGGCCTTGAGCGGCGTCGCTTTGGGCCTAATTACAAATTTAAGCCCCGTGTTTGTGGCCATGCCGGTGGTGATGGCAAGCTCGCTGGCGGTGTATAAAATATCGCAAAGCGCAAAAGTTTACGCGGACAGCGCCCTTGGCATCGTAAGCGCGGCGGGGCTTTCTTCAGGCCTTATAATCGCGGCTTTGGCCGGCGGGTTTAATGTTGATTTATTGTCCTTTTTATTCGGCAGTATTTTGGCGGTGTCCGGCGCGGAGCTGGCTTTGGCCTTGGTTTTAGCCGTTTTAATTTTTGGCTTTATTTACCTTTTTTATAACGAGTTAACCGCCCTGGTATTTGACGAGGATTTTGCCCAAACCGCCGGCGTTAAAGTGCGGCGGCTTAACATCGCTTTAGTGCTCATTAGCGCGGCGGCGGTGGTTATCGCGCTGAAAGTTGCGGGCATTATGCTTGTATCGGCCATGATAATTCTGCCGCCTTGCGCGGCCTTGCAGCTGGCTGAAAACTTTAAGCGCGCGCTGTTTTTATCCTGCGCGCTTTCCGTCGCGGGCGTTGTGCTGGGCGTTTACGCCGCGTTTCTTTTAAACCTGCCAAGCGGCGCGGTTATTATACTTATAGATTTACTGATACTTGCGCTGTGCGCGGGGGTTAAAAAATATGCTTTTAAAAAAAGAATTCTTACCAAGGCTGATTAAAGATTTAAAATCTTTATACCCGCAAAATAAAACCGCTTTGCGCTACAGCGGGCCCTTCCAGCTGCTTGCGGCCGTAATACTAAGCGCGCAATGCACCGACGCGCGCGTTAATATGGTAACGCCCGTATTATTTCAAAAATACCCTACGCCGGATAAAATGGCCGCGGCCGATATCAAGGATATAGAAAATATTATCCGCTCCACCGGCTTTTACCGCAGCAAAGCTAAATCTATATCAGAAAGTTCTAAAGCGTTAATAAAAAACTTTGGCGGGCAAGTGCCCGGCAATATGCGGGATTTACTTACGCTGCGCGGCGTGGCGCGCAAAACGGCCAATGTAGTGCTGGCAGATTATTTCGGCGTGGCGCAAGGCGTTGTGGTGGATACGCACGTAAAACGCCTGGCTTACCGCATGGGCCTTACAAAAAACGCCGAGCCCGTTAAAACAGAGCGCGACTTAATGCGGCTGTTTGATAAGAAATACTGGATTTTTTTAGGCAATGCGCTTGTTTGGCACGGGCGCAAATTATGCCCCGCGCGCGCGCCAAAATGCGCGCAGTGTAAGCTAAATTCCTACTGCCCCAAAAACGGCGTTAAAAAATAACTAATTTTTAGGCGCATTGAAACAATCAACGCAGCGGGCGTCGTAATCCTGCGCGCCGCCGACGTAGATGCGGCTTTTAACGTCGGCAAGCCGGTTTGTGCGCCGCGCGGGTTTGCCGCACTTTGTGCAGCGGGCGGAAAGTTTAACGACATCGTCCGCAACGGCTAAAAGGCGGGCGGTGCTTTCAAAGGGCATGCCCAGGTAATCCAAATCCAGCCCGCAGCAGATAACGCGTTTGCCGCGGTGGGCCAGCTCTTGGGCGACGGACACGACTTCGTTGGTAAAAAAGTTAACTTCGTCTAAAGCTACAACGTCGGTATCGGCGGCTGTTAAATCCAAAATATCCTGCGCGCGCTCGACGTTAACGGCGTCCATTTTTTTAGCGTCGTGCGTCGCAATGCCGCGCTTTGCGTAGCGTTTGTCTAAGATAGAATTAAACACCTGCACTTTTTGCCCCGCCGTGCGGCTTACTTCTATGCGCCTTATAAGCTCGGTACTTTTGCCGGAGAACATACAGCCGCAAATAACTTCCAGCGCGCCGTAGGGAACTTTTTTACTTTTCATAGCAATCTCCTAAAAATTATCTCTTACCATTTGCTCGTCGCGCCAGGGGTACCAGTAGCGGTCAATTTGCTTAGAAGCCTCCTGCTTAACGGGCCGACCGCACATCACAAAAATCCTAAAACTTACCGAGAGGTTTTGATTCCTGTCCATAAGCCCCAGCATAAGGCCGAAATCATGGAAATCTTTATAAACTTTTACATGCTTTGAGTAAGCGTGCGCAACGCCGTCGTTGACGCTGAAATCCATGCCCATATCGGCGCGCCACGTAAAGTTTTTGGGGGCAAGCGTAAATTTGGCCGTTACCAAAAACTCCTCTCTGTTGCTGCTGTAATTGGTAACGCCCAAATTGGCGTTAGTGCCGCTTAAACTGCCTAAAGTGCCGTTAAAAACAAAAGCCTGGTTGCCGCCCTCAAGGTCGTATAAATTTTGCAGGTAAATATTGGTGCCGGTTTGCGGGATAAAAAAGCCGGCCTCGGCTAAAACGGGCTCAAGCCTTTTTTTAAAACCCCAGCTCTCCTGCGAGTTTTGCAGATTATAACCCGTGCCGACGCGCACGTATAAATTAGGCGTCGGCAGATAATAATTTTGCACGTAGAATAAATTAGCCTCCTCCCCGCCGTCAAGCGCGTTGCCGGGCGCGGTGGTTAAAGCGCCGCTTGTAGAGCGCCTTTCGTAGCGGTAGCCCACGTCTAAGAGGCCGGTTACAAAATCGCTTCTTAAATTTAAGCTGCCGCCGTAGCGCGAGACAAATTTATCCTCGTTGTTATTAGTAGGGTCTTTTAAAATTATCTGCTGGTCAAAAAAGCCTTGCGGCGTTAAAGTAAAGTTGCGGTGCAAAGCGATATCGCGCGAAGCCTGCCAGCGGCCCTGCATATACTGCACAAAATCAAAATCTTCTATCTTGGTATTGTTTAAAGAAAACGATACCTGGTTAACCAAACCAAAAAGCGGTTTGATGGTAAAAGGGTTAAAAATCAAATCTGCGCGGGGCAGCGTTTCCTGCGCGTTAAAGTAGGTTTTATCGGCGGGGTTAAGCTCGCGCCGGTTGGAGTAAGAAAGCCGCATAGTGCTTAGCCTGCTTTGCCGCACCGCCGAAGCGCGCACCACCTTATCCGGCGATACGACATACGGGTTGGCCCTAAAAAAGCTGTCGTTAAAATCCGCGTCGGAAAGCGTTCTTATCTCCAGCTGGCTGAAGTAAATCGCGCCGTCTTTATTATTTAAGCTATCAGAGGTATCCGCCGCCTGCCACCAGTAGCCGCCGTTTACGCCCCAGCGGTCCTGCAGGCCGGGCTGGTTGTTGTCATGTATAGCATAAGCCTGCAAAGCCCCGCGGAATTTTTGCGGGTCGTCATACGCAACAGAGGCGCCGTAACCAAGGCCGCTGTTGGTGTAATAATCTAAATTGCCCGTAAGACGAAAAGCGCCCCCGGAGTATACCGTAGACGTTAAAACCCCAAAACCCGTGTGGCCGCTTTGCATAAAATCGAGATAAGTGGTAAGCAGCCTGTCCTGGTTTAGAGAGCGGTATAAAACGGGCAGATAAAAAACCGGCACCCTGCCCAGTTTTACCACGGCGTTAAAGGCCCAAATGCGGTCGTTGGGGATTAAATCCGCCTTGCCGACGTATACGGAGTAATGCGGGGCGTCTTTATCGCAGCAGGTTACATTGGCTTTGCGCAGTATATAGCGGTCTTTTTGCGTTTCTATGCTTTGGGTGGAAAGCACCCTTATCGGCGCGTAATCGGCGGCTACGCCGCGCATAATAAGCGCGCGGGAGTTGATGTCAAAATGCGCGTTTTGCATGGTAATGCTGCCGGTTTCGTCTTCTATGGCGGTTTCGCCGTCGGAGATTAAAACCCGCTCTTTGGTAAAAATTTGTATCCGCCGGCTTTTTATTATGCGTTTGTTCGGGGTGTTATCGTCCACCAAAACGCTGGCGTTGCCCACAAGCGCGGCCACGCCGGAGGCTTGGTCAAAGGTAACCTCGTCGGCGGTAAAATAAATAAATTCGTTTTTTGTGGGCGAGGGCAGGGCAAACTCCCCCGCCGCCGAAGAGGCGCATAAAAACAAAAAAGCCGCAGGTAATAATATTTTAAATTTCATTGGTTTTTGATAAGGCGTATAAAGCCGCGCCCGCGCCGCCGGCGTTATCTTCTTTTGAAATAATTATTTTTAAATTTTTAAACGGCGTTTTTACCGACTGGGTTTTTAAAACGCTTTTAACCGCCGGCAAAAAATATTTTGCCGCGCGCGAGACGCCGCCGCATAAAACCACCCTTTTAGGGTTTAAAAGCAAAACGGCATTGGCTACAGCGCGGCCTAAATGCGCGCCGGCGTTGCGCCACACTTGCAGCGCGGCTTTATCGCCCG
>JAISVV010000103.1 GCA_031271365.1 Elusimicrobiota bacterium
ATAACAGCTTAAACGGTAAGCCCCAAAGCGGCCCTCATCCTTTTTAATACCATATCTTTACCCATGTATTCAAGCATTTTAAACAGCGTGGGGCCGTTTGTCCTGCCCGAAACCGCCACCCGCGCCGGGTGGAATATCTGCCCCGCTTTAAGGCCGCTTTCTTTGGCGGCCGCGCGGGCGGCTTCTTCTAAAGGCTGCTCGGTAAAGCTGTCCAAGGCTTCGTACTTGGCGATGGCCGCTTCAAGCGCGGCTTTTGCCGTGGGCTGTTTAAAAACTTTTTCCACCGCCGCCTCGTCAAAAGTTACGTCGGCGTAAAAGAAGCTTATTAAATCCGGGATTTCTTTTAAAGTTTTATATTTTTCCTGCTCTAAAGCCACTATATCTTTTAGGCGTTCTGTATCCGCGCCGGCGGCAAAGCCGGCCTCGTCGATAAAGGGTTTGGCGGCCTCGTACAGCGCGTCTTTGCTAAGGCCGCGGATATACTCGCCGTTCATCCATTGCAGCTTAACCGGGTCAAACACGGCGGGGCTTTTTTGGCAGCCGGCGATATCAAATTTTTGCTCCAGCTCGCCGGGGGCAAAAAGCTGCTGCGAATCGGGCGTGCTCCAGCCCAGCAGCGCAAGATAGTTTATCAAAGCCTGCGGCAGATAGCCTTGCTTTTTGTATTCTATCACGCTGGTGTCGCCGTGGCGTTTGGAAAGTTTTGTGCCGTCGGGCCCGTGTATCATGGAAAGGTGCGCCATTATCGGGTGAGCCCAGCCAAGCGCGCGGTAAAGCTGTATTTGCGCGGGCGTGTTTGAAATATGGTCGTCGCCGCGGATAACGTGCGTCATTTCCATCAGGTGGTCGTCCACTACGACGGCAAAGTTATAGGTGGGTATGCCGCTGGCTTTTTGTATAACCAAATCGTATAAATCTTTATTGGCAAAACTTACTTCGCCGCGGATAAGGTCGGTAAATTTTGTCTCGCCCTCTTTTGGCATTTTAAAGCGGATAACCGGCTTGCGGCCCTGGGCTTTAAACGCCTCTTTTTGCTCGCCCGTTAAGCGGCGGCAGCGGCCATCGTAGCGCGGGGGCAGTTTATTGGCCTGCTGCTGCGTGCGCATGGCTTCTAATTCCTGCGGGGTGCAGTAGCATTGGTAGGCTTTATCTTCGGCCAGTAATTGGTCTATAAATTTTTGGTAGACGCCTTCCTGCGCGCGTTGGGCTTGGTAGTAAGGGCCGTATGCGCCTTTAACTTCGCCGTTTGGCATGGGGCCTTCGTCCCAGGTAAGCTGCGCCCATAAAAGGCCGTCAAAAATAGCCTGCGTGGAGGCGGCGGTGGAGCGCTCCTCGTCGGTATCTTCTATCCTTAAGATAAAGCTGCCGCCGTATTTTTTGGCAAATAAATAATTAAAAAGCGCCGTCCTCAGCCCGCCTATATGCAAATGCCCCGTGGGCGATGGAGCAAATCTTACTCTGTTACCCATGTAAAAAGACCTCTTACGAATGATGTATAAATATATTATACTTTAATTGAACATATTTAACGTTAAGGAGCATTATCTATGGCGGTACGCATTATAGTAACCGGCGGTACTTTTGACAAAGAATATAACGAACTTACGGGCCAGCTTTTTTTTACCAAAACCCATGTGCGGGAAGTTTTGGCGCAAGGCCGCTGCAAACTGCCCGTTAAAATAACCGCTTTAATGCTTAAAGACAGCCTTTTTATGACAGCCGCCGACAGACAAAAAATTTTAGCCGCCTGCCAAAAAACCGCCGAGAAGCACATCGTAATAACCCACGGCACCGATACCATGGAAAATACGGCCGCATACCTTGGCCCCAAACTTAAGGGCAAAACCCTTGTGCTTACGGGGGCTATGATACCTTATAAGTTTGGCTCGTCCGACGGGATATTTAATTTATCAAGCGCGCTTTCTTTTGCGCAGGCTTTGCCGGAGGGCGTTTACGTGGCAATGAACGGCAAATTGTTTCCGTTTGACAAAGTAACCAAAAACAAAAAACGTGGCGTTTTTGAAAGCAAATAAGGTGATAATAATGTTTTTTTTGATGCTCCTTGTCGGCGTTATGCTGATGCACTATGTGTGCGTGGTATGGACTTTAAATAATATTGCCGGCCTGAAAATAAACTGGTGGGCGCAGACGCTTTTGCCTTTTTTGCTGTCTGTGGCGTTTGTGGGGCTGATGTCGCTTTCCCGCGGCGCGGCAAGTTTTTTGGCGCCGGTTGTTTATATTTGGCTGGGCTCGCTGTTTTTGTGGTTCGCTTTGGTTTTTGTCGTGATGTTTGTACAAATTACGCTGGCCGCTTTGCGCGTAAGCCCGCCTTTTGCGCCGGGCCTTTACGCGCTGGCTTTGGCGTTTGTTATAAGCCTGCTTAGCGTTTTAAACGCCGCGCGCGTGCCGGCGGTGCGGCAAATTAGTTTATCTTCGCCAAAAGCGCGGGGCGGGCTTAAAGTGGCGCAGCTCAGCGACACGCATTTGGGCGACAGCGTTTCGCCGGCAAAGCTGCAAAAACTGGTGGATAAAATTAAC
>JAISVV010000170.1 GCA_031271365.1 Elusimicrobiota bacterium
AGCAAAGAAGAACTTAAAAAACAGCTTGACGCTCTGTTGTAATATTTACCATAATATTTGTAAGCAGTGTTCTGCCCGCTGTTAAGCGGGCAGATTAATCCTTTTTAAATCCCGCAAAATTTTATGTTATCTTCAAAAGAACTCTACGTTATCGACGCGCACGGTTTATTGCACCGCAACTATCACGCTTTACCAAAGCTGGCCACCTCTAAAGGCGAAGAGGCGGGGGCCCTCTACGGCTTTGTAAACTGGCTGCTGCGTTTTATGCGCGAGAAGAAACCAAAATATATAGCCGTGTGTTTTGATTCAAAAGGTCCCACCCGCCGCCACGAAGTTTACGCCTCCTACAAAGCCAACCGCCCCCCGACGGAAGACGCGCTGATCTCCCAGCTGAAAACCGCAAGAGACGTTGTTAAAGCCATGGGCCTTAAAGTGTTTGCCCAGGCCGGCGCCGAGGCCGACGATTTAATGGCCTCTATAGCTGCGCAGGTAAGCAAAGAAGGCGCGGAAGTGGTGCTGGTTACCTCCGATAAAGATATTTACCAAATTGTCGGCGGCAATGTAAAAATGTGGTCCGGCAGCGGCAAAGAGGCGTTTAAAGACGGCAATACCTGCATGGAAAAATTTGGCGTGCCTTGCGCCCGCATGGCCGACTATCTGGCGATAGTGGGCGATTCTTCGGATAATGTGCCGGGCGTCGCGGGCCTTGGGCCGAAAGCGGCGGCGGAGCTTATCTCCAACTTTAGCGGTTTAGACGAAATTTTGCAAGCCGCCGCGGCGGGCGACGATAAAATAAAACCCGCCGTGCAAAAGAAGCTTTTAGACGGCCGCGCCGACGCCTTGCTCTCGCGCCGGCTGGTTTTGCTTGATACCGCCCTTACACCCGGCTTAAAGCTGGAAGATTTAAAGCCCGCCCCCGCCGATAAAACCGAGCTGGCGCAGCTTGTGCAGCGCTTTGAGTTTAAAAATTTACTCTCTTTTTTAGAAGAAGCCCCCGCGCCCGCCGCCGCGCCGCCCGTGCCCGTGCAGGGCGATTTATTTGCCGGTTTTGACAGCGCGCTGCAGGAGGATATCCCGCAGGCCAGGCTGGCCGATTTACTGGCGGCCGCGCATAAATACAAAGAGTTTTTTATCTACGCGGAAGACGATTTGTTTACCTTTGCCTTCAGCGGGCAGGATTTTGCCGTGCTGCCGCTTGCCCAAATAACCCAGGACGAGCGCGAGCGGCTTTTTGAGTTAATATCAGACGATAAAATCCAAAAACTCGGCCACGACGTAAAAGCCGTTTTGCGCGCTTTGGGCTTCAGCCCGCGCCCGGGCCAAATAATAAACTGCTTTGACACCGCCCTTGCCAAATACTGCATAGACCCCGCAGGCGAGTTCAGCCTGGCCGGCGTTTTGGCCGTCAACCTGGGCTTTACCTTAAACCACGACGACAGCCCGCGCCGCAAAATGGTTTTATATGTACAAAACATCTGGCGGCTTAAAGAGAAGTTTGAGCGCATATTAGAGCGCGGCGGCCGGCAAAAAGTGTATCAGCATATGGAAATCCCCCTCATGAGCGTGCTTTTAGACCTGGAGCAAAACGGCATTATGGTGGACACCGCCTGGCTAAAAACGCTTGGTATCTTATTTGCCAAAGAAATGGACAACGAACAGGCCGCCGTCAATAAAATCGCGGGGCGCGAGGTTAACGTAAACTCGCCCAAACAATTGGGCGTTTTGCTGTTTGAAGATTTAAAACTGCCGCCTTACAAAAAAACCAAAACCGGCTATTCTACGGACGAAGAAGCCCTGGCGCACCTAACCTCCGTGCACCCGGTTGCCGGGCATATTTTAAAATACAGGGAAAGCGCAAAACTAAAAAGCACCTACGTAGACAGCCTGCTTAACCTTGCGGATAAAGACACGCGCCGCGTGCATACCAATTTTAACCAAACCGGCACCGTTACGGGCCGCCTTTCCAGCTTCAGCCCTAATTTGCAAAATATCCCCATACGCAGCGAAAAGGGCCGCCTTATCCGCCAGGCTTTTATCGCGCCCGAGGGTAAAGTTTTGCTTTCCGTAGATTACTCGCAAATAGATCTGCGCGTTTTAGCGCACGAATCTGGCGATTTAAACCTTATCAACGCGTTTAAGGAAAACGCCGATATCCACACCCAAACCGCCGCAGAGGTTTTTAACGTAATGCCCGCTTTTGTAACGCCGCAAATGCGCTCGCGCGCCAAGGCTATTAACTTTGGCATTGTCTACGGGCAGGGGCCTTTGGCGTTGTCGGAGTCGCTGAACATCTCCGTGCGGGAGGCTAAAGAGTATATAGACGCCTACTTTGCGCGCTACGGCGTAGTTAAAAAATGGCTGGACGATACGGCCGCCGCCGCCAGGAAAGCGGGCTTTGTCAAAACGCTTTTCGGCCATGTGCGCTATCTGCCGGAGTTTGAATCCGGCTCGGCGCGGCTGGCAAGTTTTGCAAACCGCGCGTCGGTAAACACTATAGTGCAGGGCGGCAGCTCCGACATCATTAAAAAAGCGATGGAAGACATTTACGCCCAAATGCCCCAAGGCGTTTTAATGCTTTTGCAGGTGCACGACGAGTTGGTGTTTGAAGCCCCCGCCGGCAAAATAAAAGAAACCGCCGCCTGGGTTAAAGAAAAAATGGAAAGCGCGGTAAGCCTTAAAGTGCCGCTTCTGGCCGAGGCCAAAGCCGGCAAAAACTGGAACGAAATGGGCAAAGTGCCATGAATTTAAAACAAAACGGCAAAATTGTAATCGGCTTAACGGGCGCCGTAGGCTCGGGCAAAAGCGCGGCTTTAAAAATGTTTGAGGCCTTGGGCGCGCAAACCATCTCCGCCGACGCGCTTGCGGCAGAGTTTTTTGAGCAAAACAAATCGCAAATAGCGGCAAAATTTAACACGCGGGATAAGGCGCAAATAGCCGGCGAAGTTTTTAAAAACCCCGCCGCCAAACAATGGCTGCAGGAAATGCTGCACCCTTTAATTTTGGAGCGCGCTCGGCAAATAATAGATAAAACGGATAAAAAAATAATTGTCTTTGAAGCGCCGCTTTTAGTTGAAGCCGGCCTTATAAACGCCTTTGATTTTACGCTCTGTATTTACGCCGATTACAACTTGCGTGAGCGGCGCGCCAATTTTACCGGGGCCGATTTTAAACGCCGCGACGCCGCGCAAACGCCGCTTGCCGCAAAAGCCCAATTATGCGACGCCGTCGTATACAACAACGGCGCCAAAGAAGATTTAGAAGCAAAAATAACAAAGTTATGGGCATTATTTTGAACCCGGCCCTTTTCTCCCTTTAGTAAAGGGATAAAAAGGGGGCAGGCAAACTTTGGGCAGTTTTAAACAAATAAAAAGAGGAACCTATGGACAATAAAGAAGCAAAACCCGCAGTAAAAACATCCCAGATACGCCGCGCAAGCGCAAAGCCCGCCGAACAAGCGGCCGCGCCGCAGCCGCAGCAACAGCCGCAAAACCAAAACGGCGCGCAGCAGCCTAAAGCAAATGGCTCTAAGCCGCCGATGGACGCA
>JAISVV010000042.1 GCA_031271365.1 Elusimicrobiota bacterium
AAAAAGCAGCCGCTTATCGCCGAGGTTATTAAGTGAATTTTTACCTAATCAGCCTGGGCTGCCCCAAAAACTTAACCGACAGCGAGGACTTTACCGCCCGCATGCTGGCCAAAGGCGGCAAGTTGGTTTTTACGCCGCAGGAGGCTGATGTTATCATAATAAACACCTGCGGTTTTTTGGCCTCGTCCATTAAAGAAGCAAAAGATAATATAAAAGCCGCGCTTAAGTTAAAACAAAAAGGCGTGGTTAAAAAAATTGCCGTAACGGGCTGCATGGTGGAGCGTTTTAAAAACGCGGTTAAGGACGTGTTCCCCGGCGTAGATTTAGTTTTTTCCATCGCCGAGCAAAGCCGCATAGAAAAACTTTTACCCAAAACCGGCCGGTTTATAAAACCGCTGCCAACCACGCTTGCAACGCCCCAGTATAAGCTGAGTTTAACCTTGCCGCACAGCGCGTATTTAAAAGTTGCCGACGGCTGCAACAACCGCTGCGCCTATTGCGCCATACCGCCAATACGCGGCGGTTACCGCTCTAAACCTATAGAAGACGTGCTGCGCGAAGCCGCCCTGATGGCCAAAAACGGCGTAAAGGAAATTTCGCTTATCGCGCAAGATACCACTTCTTACGGGCAGGATTTATACGGCGGGCCGCGGCTTGTGCCGCTACTTAAAAAACTGCTTAAAAATAAGGATATACAACGCCTGCGCCTGATGTACGCCTACCCGCACCGCGTTACCAAAGAACTGGCGCAGCTTATGGCGGGCACGGAGCGCATTTTCCATTACCTTGATATCCCGCTGCAGCATATATCGGCCAATATTTTACAAAGCATGAACCGCCACTGCGGGCCTGATGATATCAAACGCGTTTTGGCCATGCTTAAAAACATCGTGCCCGATATTGCGATACGCACAAATTTTATAGCAGGTTTCCCCGGCGAGACGGAAGAAGATTTTAAAGAACTTAAAGCCTTTGTAAAAGAGTTTGAGTTTGACAATGTGGGCGTTTTTGAATATTTCAGAGAGCCGGGCACGAGCGCCTTTGATATGCCGCGCCAAGTACCGCAAGCCGTAAAAAAAGCCCGCGCGCTGGAGCTTAACCAAGCGCAAAGCCGCGTGGTGGATAAGCTGAACAAAAAACTAATCGGCCGGAGGGTAGAGGTAATAAGCGACGCCGACATGCTGGGCCGCACCTACAAAGACGCGCCTGATATCGACGGCAAAGTAATATTTACCAAGCCGGTGCAAGCGGGCAAAATCTTTAAAGCCAAAATTATCGCCGCCAAAGGCTACCAAAGAACCGCCGAGCCGCAATAACCAATAAAACCCAAAACCCACCATAAACAAAAAAACCAACCACCGGCAAAGCCGTGGGGGCTCAAGGGTCAAAAAAAGACTTGGTATATAATTGGTATAAAAATTGCACCAAGTCTTTTTGAGAAGATATTTGAGAAGATAAAAAAGATTTCAACGCCATAGTAAAACAATTATAATACCCCCCCACCGGCAAAGCCGGGGGGTTGCAGCAGATATAAAAAACCCCGCTTTAAAAGCGGGGTTTGCCGTTATATCAACGAGGGGCGCCGCAAAATACCCTAAAGTTTTTTGCCTTTCCAGGTAAAAGCAATGTTTTTGCGGCCCTTTGGGCGCAGCGGAAGTTTAAACAGCAGCCTCTCGCCGCTTAAAAGCGGGCAGGGCTCGCCCGGGCGCAGTTGTTTAAAAGAAACAACTTTCAAGCGGCCTATAGTAAGGCGGGTCTTTCTCTCCCAGGCGCCCACCCAGGAGCCGTTAAATAAATGTATGGCGTAATTTTCTTTACCGGCCTGCGGCACACAAAAGAAATAATAGGGATATATCAGGTTTTTATCCGATAAAGTTAAAGTTTTTGTGCCGTCGTATTTTTTAAGGCCGAATTTTTTTAGAAAATATTTTTTGGTCCTGGCGACATTGGTGGTCATATCCGGCTCGCCGTTTGCTTTTATAAAAGAAAGGCCCTCATATTGCGCTAAAAGACCGCAGATTACGGGGTTATCTTTTTGCGCGCCCATTAACGCCGTTAACGGCGACGGCGCGCTGTTGTGCCATTTTTCAAACCCGGTAAAAAAGTGATTGTCCAAAAATTTATCCAGCGGGGCGGTTACAAGCAAATCGCTGTCCATATAAAGCCCGCCGTAATACTTTAATGCGTAAAGGCGCATTACGTCCGAGGCAAAAGCAAACTTGCGCGCGGCAAGCGCCTCGTTTGCGTATTTGTTGTTTATTTGCGCAAGTTCTTTATCGCCCCATTCTTTAATTTCGTAATCAGGGCAAAACTTTTTCCAGCTTTCAATGCAGTCTAAAACCAACTTTGGCTTTTTAGCCCCGCCCACCCAGACGTAATGGATTATTTTAGGTATCATTTGCCTGCCCGCCGCCTCGCTTAGATAAAAAAACCGATGGCCGCGCCGCAACCACCCGGTAATAACTCAAAAGATATCATAAATATTTTATCAAAGTTCCCGGCAGAAGGTAAAAACGCAACGGCCAAGGGGGCTGCCCCCCCCCCGGCGGTTTAGCGGCGGTAAAGAGCGCCCCCTCTAGCGATACACCCCTTTAGCGAGCAAAAAATATATTGCCGGCAATTAAAAATTAACCACCAGCGAAAGGCCCTGGCTCTGCCTGCCTAAAGAGGGCGTTAAGTACGCGCTGTAATGCGCCTCTTGCCGCTCTGCGGCCGAACGCGCGGGGAACAGCTTATCCTTAGCCCAGTAAACAAGCGTAGGCACAGCCATACCCAAAGCCGCGCCGACAAAAATATCAGAGTACCAATGCCTGTTATTTATCGCCCTGTCTATACCCACAAAAACCGCAACGGGATAGGCGCCGTAGGCAAGCCATTTATTTGTGTCTTTATATTCTAAAAAAAGTATTTGCGCGCCAAGGAAAGCCACCGTCGTATGGCCCGAAGGGAAAGAATACCGCCCGCCGTCGGGGCGTTCGTGGTCAAAACCTCTTTTCATGCTTTCCAATATCCCAAAACTTAATACGTGGGAAACTGCGGATTTAGCCAAAAATTCGCCCGTTTCGCTTTTATGCGGCGTTTTTAATATCAAAGGCAGCAAAAGCGCCGCGCCTGCGGGGGCGAATTCCAGATAATCGTCGCCATGATTGTGCATATGGCCCGCGCCGGGGCCAAAATGCTGCTGCATACGTATTTTGCCCAACTCCGAGCCGGAGGGCAGCGTCTCTATAATAACGCCCAGCGTGGCAAGCGTTGCGGGCACAAGTAAAAGTTTAAGGCTCGTTTGGGCGGAAGGCTCCCGCGTCTGCTGCGCAAAGCCGCCGCAAAACAAACCTGTTATCATAAAAAATGTCAAGAAAAGTTTTTTCATTTTTACACCCCCGTTTACATTCTTAGATTTTTAAAACTTCCTGTTGAGCCGCGCCCCGCCGCCGATGCTTTGCGCGCGGGCGTTGTACTCAAAAATTACCCCCCCCCGTTTACGTTTAAAGCCAGCGTCTGGCTTAAATCAAATGCCGCGCCCGTATTGCAGCGCAGATAGCCGCCGGCAACATTAATCATGCAAGAGGCAAGCGCGGCGCCATTGCCGAAGACGGCGATATTTTCAAAAATCATATTATTGACGACAACGTCGCTTACATTATTCGCCCGCACTACGCCGCCATTGCCGCCTGTATTGACGGAGTTAATAGTAAAATTATTAAGCGTAAGCGCGCCGGTAAAAACGTCGCATATGCTAAAGCGCGGGCCGCTTACCTTAGTAGTGCCGGCGCCGGTGAGGGTTGTTTGGGAAGTGTTTAAGCGGTACTGCGCGCCGTTATTGTTAAAGCCTGCGGTTACAGCGATGTTTTTTGGCGTTTGCGCGTCGGCAAGCGCGGCTGCAATTTGCGCCGCGGCGGAAACGCCGCAATCGGCCGCGCGCGCCGCGGGCGCGGCCATAAAGGCGCAGCAAAGCGCGGCTAAAAATATAAACGGCTTGCTTTGTTTACCGGGAATAACGCCCACTTGTCCACCCCTTTTACTAAAATCTCCCCGGCCGGACACGCCGTATATTTTATGCAAAACGCCCAGCATTGGCGCGTATTAAATAATTTGTATTAACTATATAAATATAATATAAATATATTACTTGTCAACACTTTCCCCTGCCACGCATACCCCGCGCCCTAAAATCCGCCTTTGCCGCGCAGCAAAAACCCCCGGCAAAGCCGGGGGTTTTCAACATATACAACAAATACCCCCCGCTTATGCCGGGGGGTATATATTATCTAAACACTCTACATAATCAAACCATTAAACCCAAAAATCAAAAAGCCCACCGCAATCACGGTACTGCGGTCACGGGGACGGAGGAGCTGACCTGATTTTTAACCATTTCAAAATGCCATCTCCGACGTA
>JAISVV010000046.1 GCA_031271365.1 Elusimicrobiota bacterium
TTGATTAGGAAGACTCTTTTTCTAGTCAGTACTGCTTTAATATCTGTTCTTGTTGACATATAACTATACAACTATCCTACCATAAACTAAGGCCTGGGCACAAGCGGCGCGCGCACCGGCGCGCGTTTTGAGGGGCGCGCCTCGGCCTCCGTTAAGATTAAAGAAGGCGCAACAAGGCTAAAGCCGTAGGGGCGGTTGTAGGGTTTTAAATCGTCCGCGGCGTATTTGATAAAGCGCAGCGCCCGGGTGTTTTTTATGTCCGTAAAGGTAAGGCCGTGGACGGGCGTTTCTGCCCCGGTTTGCGCGTCCATTTTATAGGCGGATACCTGCGGCGCCAGCGGGTTGGAGCGCACTATATAGCAATAGCTCAGGCCTTCTTCTTTGCAATACTCCATAAACTTTTGCTTAAACTGCTCTTTGGCAACCGGGTTTTGCGGGATAAAAAACAAATTATTCAAATCGGCCGAGGCAAATAAATTATTGCCAAAAAGATTTAAATAGGCATGGCCGTTTGTCGCTTTTTGGCCTTTTATAAGGCTTCTTGTGGCGGGCAAAAGCGTAAGTATGCCGGCTTTAACAAGCTGGATATTTTGGGCCGCCGCGCCCTCGTCGTCAACGGCTGCCGCGCCTGCAAGGCGCACGCCGTCAAAACTTGTTTGCAAAGGGTTGTTGTAAACGTCAAAATCCGCGGGCATTACTTTAAGGCCCAGCTTTTGGCTGAATTCGCCGAAAGCCGGGTCCGCGGTGTCGGAGTAAACGGGCCTTACGTTAATCGCCGCGGGGTAGAAAACCTCTTCCAAAAACGCCGCCGCGGCGGGGCCTTCTAACATAACGGGGCCTATAAACGCCTCGGCCTTGGGGGATTTGGTCAGGGCGGCGGTTTCCTGCGCCAGGTTAAGCGCTTTTTGTTTAAGTTCCTGCAGAGGTGGAACCTCTTTTAAATCTGTATAGACGTATTGGCGGGTTTCGTTAAGTTCAAAGCCGTCTTTGGTTTTTGCCGCCGCGTTGAAGGTTATGACTATAAAAATATTCTGGCGGGTATATGCCGCGCCTTCGCTGTTTAAAAAGTATACGGGCTCAAAGCTAAGGCTGATATCGGATTTGAAATTATCCAATTCTTTAATCTGCCCCTCGGCCGAGGTTTGCTCCGCCGCTTCTTTCCAGTAGGTTTCGTCAAAGGCGGGGGGCGTTATCTGCTGTAAATCGCCGGCGGGTTTCGCGGCGGAAAAGGCGGCCATCTCGTTTGTGATATTGCGGTTCTTTTTGTAGGCCTGTTTTTTGGCCAGCTGCGCAAGGGCGTTATTGTAGGCGTGGTTGGTTGCGTCCCACAAAGCGGCGCGCAAACCGTTGTAGCCGCTTGTCGGGCTTGCCCCTTGGTAAGAGGGGTATATATAGCTGTCAAAAAAGCTGCTGTCTTCTTTTGAATTACCCGCGCGCAGGCTTACTTTGGGGTATATATATTCGCTGCGCCTGGCGCTTGTCAGACGGCCGCGCTGCGCGCTTATGTATATGCGCTCAAACGTTTTTACCTTATAGGCTATAAAATAAGGCCGCGCCATTTTATCCAGTTTAAGCTGGCTTTGGGAGCGGGTTATCTCGTCTTTCATGGCTTGCATTATTTCGTCCTGCCGCGGCGTTTTCGCGTGCGCGCCGGCGGCAAAAATTAAAATTAAAGCGGCAAAAAGTATCCTTTTCATAGTTATTTACCCCCTTTGGTTTGCGCGGCCGACGGCGGCGGCAATATGGGCGGGCCGTCGTAAGTTTTGCCCATTTTTTCTATTTCCATTTCGGTTATCAAAACGCTGGGGGCTATGGCCGAAACCGGCACCCACCCCGATTCCGCCCCGCAGGAGCCGTTAAAAACGTCGCTGTCGTTTGCCGCGGCGGCTATTTTATTAAAGCTGGCCAGCGGCGTGCCGACGATATCGGCGCCGCGTATAATTTCGTCGGGCCGGTTGTCGGGGTAAACTTTATATACCAGCAGCGGCTCCACCTTAAAAGACTGCGGGCCGAAGGTATCGGTATTGGTAAACCCGCCGGCGATATCTTCTATCAACAGGCCGTAGGGTTTGCCCTGTTTTTTAATTTCTTCTTTAAGCATTTGTTTTAGTTTATCAAAGGGCACGCTTTGGCTTGCTTCTATCACGGTTACGCCCATGCGCGATACAACCCCGTTTGGGTTGCCCGGTTCTTTGCGGCCATGGCCGTTGGAATGCTCAAAACCTTTAATAGGGCTTCTGCCCATAAGGAAACCTTTTAAAATACCGTTTTCCACAATGGAGGCCCTTTGCGCGCGCGTCCCCTCGTCGTCATAAAGGTAATGCCCGCGCAGCGGCACGCCGTTAAACTCTTTTAAGTTAGGGTCGTCATAGACGCTTATTATGGGCGATATCACCTGCTGGCCCAGCTTTTGCGTAAAAGTTTGGCCAAAATCGTCGTCCTTTTGGCGGTGCCCTTCTACGCGGTGGCCCAAAATCTCGTGGAAGAACACGCCCGTGGCCCTGTTTTTAAGTATCACCGGCCCATGGAAGGTGTCGGCCACGGGGGCGTTTTTAAGTTTGCGCAGTTCTTCTATGGATTGTTTAATGTCTTTTTCAACCTGCTCTTTGGCCGGCAGGCCGCCCAGGCTTGTCATATCGTAAGATTTATTGCGCTGCAGCTGCATTCCGTCGGGGTTGCGGGTGTAAAGCTCGTAGCTCAGGCGCATTAAAACCTGCGGGGTTTTAAGTATTGCGCCTTCGCTGTTTACGTAGTAAACTCCGTCCACGCGCGCGCTTAAAAAAACCATCGAGGAATAAATAAAATCATACCCTTTAAACAAGGCCGAATATCCGTTTAGCATGGCTTGTAAAGAAGCCTCGTCCAAAGCCGGTTTTTGCGCGCCGGCATAGTATTTTTGCGCGGCTTGCGGGGCGCTGAAATCGGCCGAATCATCAACGCGTTTTGACGCCGTGGCCGAGTTGGTTTGCACTTTTTGGTAACGCTCCTGCGCGGTTTTTACAACTTCTTCCGTATTAAGCCAAAGGGCGCGTTTAAGGGCGGTTTCATCTATTTCCAGGGGCGCGTCGGCCGGCTGCAGCTTTCTTTGGTACGACATATTGCCCACGCTCAATTCTTTTATTTTACGCGTGCTGTCCATTTGCCGGCTGCCGGCGCGGGCTTCAATATCTAAAAACGTTTTTTCGGCGGTTGAGTTGTCGGCGGTTTCGCCCAGGACGGATGAAAGATTATAAGTAAAACTGCGCGTAATCTGATAGGATAAAAAATAAACCGGCGGGCTGGCTTTACTTAGTTTTTTTACGGAGCGCAGCGCCTCGGCGCGCATAGTTTTTAAAACAGGGTCGGTATCAGCGGTGTAAGCCGCCTGCGCGCCAAGCGTCAAGGCGGACAGGAACAAAAGGGTTAAAAAGTTTTTCATAATTCCTCCATTAGTCCAATTATAGCATTTGACGCTGCGTACAATAATGTTTATAATGTTTACTACCATAAGATTGGAGGACGCGAAGTGAGCGAAATATTTTACGTAAGCCGCAAAAATTACGAAAGGCTGCGCGCCGATTTAGATAACCTTAAAAAGGTTAAGGCCGAGCTTTCCCAGGAAATAGGCGAAGCGGCCCGCCAGGGCGATTTAAAAGAAAACGCCGAATACATCGCCGCCAAAGAACGCCAGGCGGAAACGCTTTCTAAAATAAACGAGCTGGAGATTAAACTTAGAAACACCCGCATTACCGACGATATTAATGTGGACAAAACCGAAGCGCGCATAGGCGCTACCGTTACCATAGAGGATTTATCCGATGGCGATGTAACCGTATACACCCTCGTGGGCTCCATGGAGTCGGACCCGGATAAAGGGCTTTTATCCGTCAAATCGCCCATTGCGGCCGCCATGCTCGGCAAAAAAGAAGGCGAAGAGTTTGGGCTTGTGCTGCCGAAAGTTACCAAAAAGTATAAACTAATAAAGCTGGAATATAAATAGGAGAAATTATGTTTCCACAAGGCGTAGAAGAAGTTATTGCCAAAACAACGGAGCCGATTGTATTTTTGTTCCAAAAATCGGTGGAGATGATACCGCTTATCATAGTTGCGCTTATAATGCTGTTTTTGGGTTTGTTTTTATCGCGCTGGACAAGCACGCTTACCAAAAAACTGCTTAACATGATAAAACTTGATACCTGGACGTCCAAAATAGGCGTAAACGAAATTTTAACCCGCATAGGCTTTGGCAAAAGCCCCACGTACGTTATAGCTTTTGTGCTTTCCTGGACGGTGATGATAATCTTTATCATGCTCGCCGCCGATGTGCTTAAACTGGACGCGGTGCGCACGCTGCTGTCGAGCTTTTTGGCTTTTATCCCCAAACTTTTTGCCGCCGTTATTATACTTTTTGCCGGCCTTTTGTTTGGCCGCTTTGTCGAGAGCATTGTTTCCAATTCCGCCAAAGCCAATAATATTAAGGGCGGGGTGTTTTTCTCTAAGGTTACAAATATGATAGTAGTGGTTTTTGCCTCGCTGCTGGCTTTGGAGCAGATTAATATCAACCTTGCGCTGATTAACACCGTTATAACTATTGTGCTGGCTTCGCTGGGTTTGGCGTTTGCCATTGCGCTGGGCTTGGGCGCCAAGCCTGTGGCGGAGGAATATCTGCGGGAAGCGCTTAGAGACAAAAAAGATAATTAATATCGCCTTATAATAAAATAAAACGCCCCGCCGCTGCGATATGGCGGGGCGTTTTATTTTGGCGCGGCTTCTAAGCGGCGCGCTTTGCGCCGTAAGCCTTGCGCCCCTTTATCGCGTCTTCCTAAAATGGTAATATATGTGTTGAAACCATTATAACGGAGACGCTATAAAATGTCTAAAATAGATTTAGTAACGCGCGAGCTGATGCTAGATAGCATTAAACACTACGCCAAAACCAAAATACCCTTTGATTTTATCCGCGACCACGACGCAAAAAACCTCTTCCCCGCAGAGCTTGTGCGCGATATGTACAAGCACGACGTGCTGGGCGTCAACCTGCTCTTAATCCCCGAAGAATACGGCGGCCTTGGCGGCAATACCACGGATATTTACCGCATCTGCGAGGCTTTAGCCCGCGTTGATTTGGGTATAGCCACCTCCATCTTTGCCACTTTTTTAGGCAGCGACCCTTTAGCCGTCGGCGGCACGCCGGAGCAAAAAAAGCACTGGTTTACCCGCATGGCCAAAGAAAATATGCTTGTAGCCTACGGCGCGACCGAAGCCGACGCCGGCAGCGACCTTGTTTCTCTAAGGACCCGCGCCGAACACGTGGTTGAAAACGGCAAAATAACCGGCTATAAAATAACCGGCAGCAAGATGTGGATTTCCAACGGCGGCGCGGCGGATTTATATACCGTTTTAGCCGTAGCCCCCGGCGGCCCAAGCTGGTTTTTAATGGAAAAGGGCGCCCCCGGCTTTACGCAGGACCATCACGAAGATAAACACGGCATACGCCTTTCAAACACAGCAGGCCTTTCTTTTGACGAGGCTTATGTGCCCGCCGCCAACCTTATAGGCGGCGTTGAGGGCCAGGGCCTTTTACAGGCGCAGGCCGTCTTTGGCTACACCCGTTTAATGGTGGCCGCTTTTGGTTTAGGCGCCGGCGAAGAAGCCATAGAAACCGCTATAGATTACGCCAACCACCGCGTGCAGGCCGGCGGCCCGCTGTCGGAAAAGCAGGGCTATATGCACAAGCTTATCACGCCGCATTATGTAAAGTTTGAAGCCGCCCGCGCATTTTTAGACGAAACCGCTAAAAAACTGGACGTCAATAACCACGGCCAGGCGACGGAAGGCTCCATAGCCAAATACTACGCCACCGAAGCCGGCAACAAAGCCGCGGAGGACGCTATCCAAGCCCTGGGCGGGTTTGGTTATACAAAAGAATTCCCCGTGGAAAAAATTAAGCGCGACGTTAAAATAACCTGCATCTACGAAGGCACCAACGAAATTATGGAGATGACCATTTATCGCGGCCGCTGGCAGGAGCACCTTAAAACAAGGGGCGAATACTATAAAACCATCGCGGCCGAAATGGAAGCCGCCCACGCCAAAACGCCGGATTTAGGCGCCGACGCCCTGGCCTTAGGCCTGCGCGCGCTGGCCCATATACTGGAAGAATGCCGCCTGCAGCGCCTGACGCGCCACCAGTATCTAACCTTTAAACTGGGCGAGCTTATAGCCAACGCCGAGGTTGCCGCCGCCTTCTGCCGCATATTGGCGCAAGGCAAAATTGTGGAAGGCAGCAAGTTTGACATGGACACTCTAAAAGCCATGTGCCGCACAGCCGCCAAAGAGGCCGCTTTCGACACCGCCGCGCGCGGCGCCAAGCTGGTACTGGGCGCGGGCGCCGGCGACGCTACGCAACTGGCCGCGGCTACCAACATCGTAGCCATAGAAGCCAAAATGACGGGCCTGACGGAAGACATGGACAAAATTTCCGCCAAGCTAAGAGAGATTTTTAGGAAATAGGATATTTATGAAAAAAATTATATTTACGGCCTTTGCCGTTTTATTTTGTTTTTCCTATTCTTTGGCCGAAGCTTTGGATACGGAAGTTTTAAGCTTAACAATATATGAAGACGCTTTTGAACTTTTCCGCGCGGCGCCATCTGCGTGCGACGCGCCTCAAAACGATGTCGTAAAGTGTATTGTTGAGAGCCTGCACAAGCACGCCGTTTCCGAGGTGTTTGACGAATATAGCCCGCAAAAATATCTTTCCTCCGAACAGCGGGGTGAATCAACACTTTTGTCCCAAAAATACAAGGCCGCCTTTGCCGCCTGGCACGAAACTTTTGCCCGTTTTGAGCGCAGCCTGCCCAAAAGGCCCTATGTATCTATGGAGCAGGAAAACGCCTTATGGGCAAAATTGGGCGAAAGTCATACCGGCAAAGATTTGCGCGCCCTAACCGCGCAGGAGCGTGATATTTACAAAAAAGATCTCACCCTCATCGTTATAAAAACAAGCGTGCCCGAAGCTTTGGAGTATTTAAAACCTTATCAAAACGCGCTTTTTGACAGCGTGCTGACAGGCAGCCCGCAGCGCGAAAAAGTAGCAAAAGACGCCATTGCCGCCCTGCTAAAAATAAACCGCAAAGAATTGGATAAAACTATTAAAAAAGTCTTGGCCGATTTTGATAAAAAGACAAAGGCAAAGGACGAAAGTATATTTTAAGAAGTAGATTTTTAGCTGTGTCATTGCGCGCGCAACTACGTGAAGCGCGGCAATCCACACACAGCAGGGCAATGCGCCTAAAGGCGCATTAAAAAACGCCCTCGCAATGACGGCTAAAGGTAAGAGCGCAGTGTGTTAATAAAAAAGGAAGGAGGCATTATCTAAGGGACGAAACCCCTAGCCTCCCATGGTGATTCCTAGGCAGTATAGCAAGGTTTGTCAATTGCAGTACCCCGTTTTTAGAAAGGAGAAACAAAATAAATGAATATTATAGTCTGCATAAAACAGGTGCCTGATTCTACCAGAGTTAAGGTGGACCCTAAAACCTCCACTTTAGTGCGCTCGGGCGTGCCAAGCATCTTAAACCCCTACGACCACTTTGCCTTAACAGAGGCCCTTAAAATAAAACAAAAAACCGGCGCAAGCATAAGCGTGCTTTGCATGGGCCCGCAGCAGGCCCAAAGCGTCATACGCCTGGCCCTGGGCCTCGGCGCGGATAAAGGCGTTTTGCTGTCGGATAGAGCCTTTGC
>JAISVV010000059.1 GCA_031271365.1 Elusimicrobiota bacterium
CGTCCATCAGCGTCTTGCCTTTTATAACCCTGCAGTCCACCGGCACGCGCCGGGCGGTTTTAATTAAAATAATGTCGCCGGCGCGCACTTCTTTGGTAAATACTTTAACTTCCCGCCCGTCTTCTATTTTTATGGCCGAGCGGGAGATAAAATTATCCAGCGTTTCTATAAACCTAAACGCGCCGCCTATCTGGCTGAGCTCGGCGGCTTTTATAAAGTTGGCCAAAGCCAGCGTAACGGGCAAAAACAAATAGCCGCCTTTTAAAAACGGCGCTGGCGCAAAGCTGTCTATAACATAAACCGCAAACGCGCAAAAAGCGCAAACGGCCATAAAGGCGTTAAAGCCGGCGTAAAGTTTAAGCAGCTCTCTAAACGCGCCGCGCAAAAAAAGCTCGCCGCCCCAAAAAAAAGCAAGCGTATAAATAAAAAGCCTCATAGAGCCGGAAAAATCAAATAAAGCCGCCAAAGCCAGCAAAACCGCCGCCGCGGCGCACACCCAGGCGCGCAAGCGGTAGGAAGCGGGCGCAAAGAACACAAGTTTTGCGGCGGTGTTTTTGTAAGGCATATTTAAGTTTGCCGGTATAATTAAGATTCCCAGAAAGTTCTTTCTATCACGCGCTCTCTGCCCGCGCCTGTGCGCATTAAAGCTATTTTTGCGTTATAGCGCCTGGAGTTATCAGGGTCCAGCCGGCGGGCGGCTAAGTAGTTTTGCGTGGCGGCCACAGGGTCTTCTATAGCTAAAATATCGCCGGAAAGTTCGTACGCCGGCACATATTTGTTATTTATGGTTTTTAAAGTGTTTAAATCGCCCAGCGCGGAGTAATGGTCCACGTTCTTAAAGTGCATAACGGCGCGCTGGTAAAGCGCGTCTACATATCTTGGGTTAAGCCTTACGGCGGTGTCAAAATCCTGCAAGGCATTGCCGTATCTGCCGCTGCTTTTAAGGGCCAGGCCGCGGTAGTAGTAATGTTTTGCCTCGTAAGGGCTGAAGTGGATAAGGCGGTTAAAATCCTCTATCGCTTCAAGCGGGCGCAGGCGCCTTAAGTTTAAAACCGCCCTTTGTTCTATGGCGAGCAGCGTTTCCGGGTAAATAGAAATCGCTTCGTTTAAATCGGCCAGTGCTTCGTCGTAATCGCGTATTGCGCTGTAAGCGGCGGCGCGGTTTACGTAGGCAAGGTAATAATCCTGGTTTATGGCTATGGCGCGGTTTAAGTAAACCAAAGCCAGGTAAGGCTGTTTTTGCGCGGTGTAAAAAGCGCCCATATTATTTAAAAGCTCCGGAGAGGAAGGGTCTATCGAATACGCCCTTTTATAATCGGCCTCGGCTTGTTTAAACTCGCCTATGGTTTCGTTAAATATGGCGCGGTTTAAAAGCGCGGGGAAGTAATCCGGCTCGTCTCTTAGGATATTATTGTACAGGCGCAAAGCCGCCGTGGTATCGCCCACGGCATTGTAGCGCACGGCCTTTTTAAACTGCCGCTCGCTTTTATTGCCGCAGCCCGTAAGCAAAACTAAAGTTAATGTTAAAAGCGCCAAATACCGTTTCATTTTACCTCCCCTTTCTTCCTGAAAAAATCCAAAATAACCAGCAGGCCCAAAATAACCGCGCCCGTGGTTATAAAACTATCCGCGATATTAAAAACCGGCCACACTATAAAATCAAAATAGTCAACCACAAAGCCTAAAGCCATTCTATCATAAAGATTAGATATTGCGCCCGCAATAATAAATATCAGCGCGTACCTTGCCGGCCCGCCCAGTTTTAAAAATTCTTTGCGGCTGGCAATTAAAAAAACCAGTATCGCCGCCGAAAGTATGGCAAGCGCCGTATTGCCGTTTTGGAATATGCCAAAAGCCGCGCCTGTATTTTCCACGTAACTCAGGCGAAAAAACGGCAGCACTTCCACGCTGCCCTTTGGCGCAAGCAGGTTAAGGGTCAGGATTTTGCTAATCCTGTCCAGCGCAAAAACGGCGGCGGTTATGGCGGCCTCCGGCCAATAGGTTTTAAGCTTCGACATTGATATTTTCTTTTTCCAGCACTTGCGCGCAGCGGGGGCAGAGGCCGGGGTGGTTATTATCCGCGCCCAAATCCTGCACCCAGCGCCAGCAGCGCGGGCATTTTTGGCCTTTGGCGTGCTCCACTTTAACGCTTAAAGGCTCTGCGCCCGGGGCATCGTCCACGGCCGCGGCCGAGATTATGGCCGCCTCGGGCCACACGGGCAGCGTGGCTTTTAAAAAGTCTTTTGCGGCATTATCATTGGAGTTAAAGATAACCGCCGCCTCTAAAGGCGCGCCGATAAGGCCTTGCTGCCTTGCCTCTTCCAACGCTTTTAAAACGCTTTGGCGGATTTGGCGGATTTTGTTCCATTTTTCTTCCACTTCCGCGCCGGCTTTAAAGTAAACCGCGTCGGGGAAAGCGGTTAAAAAGATACTTTCCTCCAGCTCCGCGCCGCAGGGCAGTTTTTTAAGTTCCTGCCACGCTTCCTCGCACGTAAAGGAAAGCACGGGGGCCAGCAATTTAAGCAGGGTTAGAAGTATCTCAAACAAAGCGGTTTGCGCGCTGCGCCGCTGGGGCGCGCTTGCGCCTAAAGTGTAAAGCCTGTCTTTAGAAGCGTCAAGCATCAGCGAGGATAAATCCAAAATACAAAAATCCACCACCGCTCTTGCCGCTTTGCGGAAGGCAAAGTTTTTATAATCTTCCTTCACGCTTTGCAAAAGCTCGTCAAGGCGGCGCAGCATGTATTTATCAAGCTCGGCCAAATCCTGCCCGGGCACGCGGTGCCGTTTTGGGTCGTAATCATGCAAATTGCCCAAGGCGTAGCGCATGGTGTTGCGGATTTTGCGGTA
>JAISVV010000083.1 GCA_031271365.1 Elusimicrobiota bacterium
TAATGAACATCATCCGCCAGCACGCCAGCAATGATTCCATAGTAATGTTTGGCCATATGTACGATAAAACCGTGCGGCCCGGTTTTTTGCGGGTAACGGTAATAGCCACCGGCTTTGCCAAGGAAGGCGCGCCGAGCCTCTCTGCCTTAAGGGCGCCTAAAAAACACGATTTATACGGCCAGAGGCCCGTGCCCGCGCAAACCGCCGGCCGCCTGCCGGCCAAAGACGATTTTATGCTGATACCGGCGTATATACGCCGCAAAAAGGAAGGTAAATAACATGGCTCAGGAAGAACATAAAACCGTAGGGCTTAAAACTTTACTTAAAACGGTTGTGGTAAATAACGCAAGCGGTTTGCATATAAGGGGTAATTCCAACGCGTGCGTGCGCATAAACACCAAAATCCGCGTTATTGACGACGCTTTTTTAACTAATGACGACGTCAAAAAAATGGCCGCCGCCATTATGGGCGAGCGCGAAAAAAGGCTTTTAGACCAAAACATGAGCGTAGACTTTGCCCTGGAAGACAAAGAATACGGCCGCTTCCGCTTTAACATATACCGCCAGTCGGGCAAGATTTGCATGGCGGTGCGCTATATACCCTTTAAAATCCCCACTTTTGAGCAGCTGAACCT
The DNA here is from genome assembly GCA_031271365.1 of Elusimicrobiota bacterium. Lineage (GTDB taxonomy): Bacteria > Elusimicrobiota > Elusimicrobia > Elusimicrobiales > Elusimicrobiaceae > Proelusimicrobium. The sequence continues at coordinate 636 of JAISVV010000083.1, forward strand.
GCCGGGTGAAACGCTTAAAAAAATTGCCAACAATCACCGCGGCATTATTTTGGTTACGGGGATGACGGGCTCCGGCAAAAGTTCTACTTTAGCGGCTATGATAGACCATATTAACAAAACCCGCTCCGGCCACATTATAACCGTGGAAGACCCTATAGAATTTGTGCACAGCGAACAAAAAAGCATTGTAAGCCAGCTTTCTCTGGGCAGCGATACTATGTCTTACTCCTCCGCGTTGCGCTATGCCATGAGGCAGGACCCTAACGTCATCATGCTCGGCGAAATGCGCGACCCTGAAGTCATCCGCGCCGCCATGGCCGCGGCGGAGATGGGGCAGCTTGTCCTCTCTACCCTGCACACCGTTGACGCGGTGCAGACTTTGGTGCGTATTATAGAATCTTTCCCGCCGGAGCATCAGGGGCAGGTGCGCTTTCAAATGGCGGATTTGCTGCGCGGCATAGTGTCGCAAAGGTTGCTGCCGAAAATTGGCGGCGGGCTTATCCCCGCGGTGGAAATCATGCTGCCCACGGCGCAGATTAAAAAACTGATTATAGACAATAAAATAAGCGATATCAAAAAAACCATACAAAGCGGCGATTATTACGGCATGAATACCTTTGACCAATCCTTAACCGCCTTATACCGCGAAGGCAAAGCCAGGCTTGAAGACGCGCTGGATTATTCCACCAACCCGGACAATATTATGCTTTCCATAAAAGGTTTTGACATACAGGCGGAAAGATAAAATTATGGGTACGCAAAAATTGCTTATCGCCATTGACGGCCCCGCAGGCGTTGGCAAAAGCTCGGCGGGCAAAGCGGTGGCTTTAAAATACGGCCTTAGCTTTTTAAGCACCGGCGAGATGTACCGCTGCCTGGGCTGGAAGGCCTTGCAGCTTGGCCTGCCCTTAGACGATGACGAGCGCGTCTGCGCGGCCGCAAAAGCCATTAACTGGGGGTTTGAGCGCCTGCCTGACAGCAGCCTTAAAATACTGATAGACGGCGTGTATCTGGGCGATAAACTTTTGGCCGACGATATCGGCCAGGCCGCCAGTAAAACCTCCGCGCTGCCAAAAGCGCGCGCCGTGATAACCGAAAAACAAAAGCAAATGGCCTTAGAAGGCGGCCTTGTAATGGAAGGGCGCGACATCGGCACGATTATCGCGCCGTTTGCCAAAGTTAAAATCTATTTAACCGCAACGGCGGAAGTACGCGCGGAGCGCCGCGTTTTGCAGCTTAAAGAAAAGGGCCAAAGCGCAAATTACGACGAGCTTTTAGCCTCTATCAAAGCGCGCGACGAGCGCGACAGCAACCGCAAAACCGCGCCTTTAAAACCCGCGGCGGACGCTGTTATAATAGACACTTCCGCCTTAAATTTAGAGCGGGTAATTTTAAAAATAACGGAGCTTGTTGATGAACGCTCTTTATAAGCGCCTCTATAATTTGCTAATATTATCTTTTAGGGCCTACTTTCGGCTGTTTTACAAAACCGAAGTTAAAGGTTTGGAAAATATACCCAAAGACGGCCCCTTGATAATCGCCTGTAACCATCTGTCCAACTTTGACCCTATTTTAGCCGGCGGGCAAACTGAAACCAGACGCGGCAATGTGTATTTCGTTAAAAAGGAAATACCCGCTTGGCCGTTGATAGGCTGGGTGTTTAGGGGCTATAAGTTTATAGCCGTGGACAGAAAACGCCCCGGCGGCGACCTGGGGGCCCTTAAAACGGCTTTAAAAACCATTAAAAAGGGCGGCAGTTTGTTTATTTTCCCGGAGGGCACGCGCTCTAAAACAGGCAAGCCCGGCCGCGCAAAGCAGGGGATAGGCTTTTTGGTTTACAACAGCGGCGCGCAGGTGGTGCCGGTTAAAGTTTTTAACACCGACAAGCTGCCCTTTACGCGCCGCGTTAAAATGGTGGTGGGCAAGCCCTTTAAAATACAGCCGCAGGAAGGCCGCGAAGTTAAAGAGCAATACCAGGATTTTGCAGATAAAGTAATGCAGGAAATCAACAAACTTGATTAAAAACAAAACGGAGGATTACCCATCCGTCTGCGCAAACCGCAAGCGGGTGTAAAACAAACTTATGACCAATCAGCAAGAAGAAGCCAATCTCGCCCAGACAGCCCAGGAAGATATCACGATGGACCAGCTGTTTGCCCAACAGGAAGAGATGCATCAAAAGCTAAATAAAAGGGAGATTGTAAACGTAACCGTAGTGCAAATTTCACAAGATAACGTGCTGGTTGATACCGGCGATAAAAAAGAAGGCCTTATCCCCGTCAGCGACTTTGAGGGCAAAGCATTGCCTTTAGTCGGCAGCGAGGTACAGGCGGTTTTAGTTCGCAAAGGCTCTGACGAGCGCCACAGCGTTTTATCCCACAAAAAAGCCGCCGAGGCTTTGGGCTGGGACGAATGCAAAAAAGCCTACGAGGCCAAAGAACGCGTTAAAGGCAGCGTCACGGAGTGCGTAAAAGGCGGCTATAAGGTGGATATTAACGGGGTATCGGGGTTTATGCCGCTTTCTCTCTCGGAGCTGCACCCGGCTTATAAACATTACTTGCCCAAAGGCGCAAAAATTAAAGCGGTGATAGTGGAGTTTTCTAAGGAAAAACAAAAGCTGATCGTTTCCCGCCGCCAGGTGCTGGAAGAGGATGAAAGCGTCCGCCGCGCCCAGGTTTTGTCCGAAGTTAAAGAAGGCGAAATTTTAAGGGTTGTGGTATCTAAAGTGGGCAAAGATAACCTTTACCTGCGTTTCCATGGCATTGAAGGCGTTGTTACGCTTGAAAATATCGCCTGGAAAGACCCGCAGGCCATTTTAGCCAACTACCGCCGCGGCCAGCGCATTAAAGCAAAACTATTGTCCATCAACGGCGAAAAGGGCAGTATCGTTTTCGGTATTAAACAGCTTTTCTTAAACCCGGCCGAACTGCTTAAAAAACGCTACGCTTATATGACAACGGCAAAAGGCGTTATAACCAAAGTTACGCCCGAAGGCACAGAGGTGGAGCTGGGCGGTAAAAATAAAACCAAAGGCTTTATCCGCATGGAAGAATACGCCCGCGATTTTGAGCCGAAAGAGGGCGACGCGGTATCAGCCACCGTCATCGGCGTGGACGCGGCCAATTTTACGGTTAACCTTTCCAGCAAACGTTTTGACCAGGTGCAAAACCGCAAAGTTGTTGCGCAGTATTTAAAAGAAGCCCCGCGCCCCACTTTGGGCCAGCTGCTGCAAAACGCTTTAGACGAAAGCGAAGAGGAAGAAGAAGCCCCCGCGCCCAAACCGGCGCGCAAAGTTGAAGCCTGCGGCATAAAAAAACCCGAGGCCAAAGCGCAGGAAGTTAAACCGGAAGAAGCTAAAACAGAAACCGCCCCCGCGGAAGAAAACAAAGAAGAAGCGACAGGCGAAGCCAAATAAAACTTCTTTCCGGCCCGTATTAAATTGTTTTAATCAAAAAAGCCCCGCTTTTGCAAATCAGCGGGGCTTTTTGTAAAATAAAAACATCTAAATTAACGGGAGGCTTTTTGTATGTTGCAAAATAAAGAAGGCAAAATAATTTTTAAAGCGGCGGCCGGCGGGTTTTTAATTGCGGCAATTGCCGCGGGCCTGATATGGGGGCTGTTTGCAAAACCGCCGCAGTATCAGAAAGCCGTGGAAACTTCCTTTGCAAATGAAGCCGCGCAGATACTGGGCGCGGCGTATGCCGCCCAGCAGCGCCATATGCTGGCCTCGGGCGGGTATGCTTCGGCTTTTAGCGAGCTTGATACCCCTTTTCCAAACGCGCAGGGCGGGGTTATGGAAACCGAAAACTTTACCTTTAACCTGCTGCCCTCCTACATTACCGCCGAAAGCGCAAAGGGAGATTATACCCTGACCAGGTGTTACCATAACGGCAATACTTGCTGCGGCGCGGACGCCGCCGCCTGCCCGGGCCTTACGTTTGACGCTCTTGGCGTTACGCCGCAGGAGTGCTGCCGCTAAGCATATACCGCGCAATAACAAAAACCCCGCGCAGCCGGGGAGTTTTAACGGATAATAAAAACCCGCAGCCGGCGCAGAGCCCGTTGCGGGTTTTTTATCCGGGCCGTATGCGCGCGTTTCGCCGCGCGATTTAGCGCGTAAATTTTTAAATTCTCCCGCTTTCTGCGGGGGAGATTTATAGTACAATATTAGTAATGAAAGAACACACCAAAAGCATTGCCGTTATCGCGGTTGCCAACGGCTTAAACTCGCTTGCCTACGGCCTTTCCATACCATTTTTTGCAATTTATTTAAACGCGCACAAAGGCGTGCCGGCAAGCGTTGTGGGCATAATGCTGGCTTTGGCCATGGGCGTTACCGCCATAGGCAGCGCCATAAGCGGCGAGGCCTCGGATATCTTTGGCCGCAAGCGCGTTATGGTTTTTGCTTTAACTCTGCGCAGCGCGGCTATGTTTGCCATGGCCGCCGCCATGTTTTTAAACGCGCATTATTTTTGGGCCATGGCTTTCCACTTTATAGGCAGTTTTGTGGGCTCGTTTTTCAGGACGGCGTCCAACGCGTGGATAGCCGATAACACCCCGCCGGCCGGCCGCGTGCGCGCGTTTGGCATTATGCGCATAGGCCTTAATTTGGGCTGGAGCTTAGGCCCCGCTTTAGGCGGGCTTTTAGCCAAGGCCTCTTACTCGCTGGGGTTTGCGCTTACGGCCTGCACCTATTTGGTAACATTGTTTTTTGTAAGCCGCCATATCAGAGAAAGCCTGCCTAAAATAACAGAGCGCAAAAAAGCCAATTTTGTACGTATGCTGCTGGATTTAAAAGACGGCAACCTTGCCCGGCTTTGCTGCTACGAGTTTTTGATTTCTATGGTTTTATCGCAGCTTGTAGTCGGGCTTTCGCTGCACGCGGTAAACCGCCTCGGCATGAGCGAAAATATGGTGGGCCTCTTCTTTACCATACAAGGCTTAGTGGTGGTGCTTTTCCAGTACAATATCGGGGTTATTACTTCTAAGATGCGCCTTACCACGGTGTTGGCCGCCGGCTGCCTGCTTTACGCGGTGGGGTTTGGCTCTATAGGGTTTATGGCAAGTTTTGCAGGTATTGCCCTGGGCGTTATTTTAAGCGCTGCGGGGGAGATGTTTGTTTTGCCGGCCGGCCATTCGCTTACGTCTAATATCGCGCCGGAAAATAAAAAAGGCCGCTATCTGGGCCTATACATTTTGGCCAATACCGCGGGGCAGGGCGCGGGCATTTTGATGGCCGGCGTTTTTATGGAGCACCTAAGCCCGCAAATGCCAAGCGGCCCGTGGCTTATTGTGGGCGCGCTGGGGCTGGCCTCGGGCCTGCTGTTTTTTAGCTTAAACCGCCGCATTCCCGCCGAACAAAACAACGTCAACCTGCGTCAGGCCACGCCGATAATAAAGCAGATACCTTCCTAGCTTTTATTGCGCGGCCCGCAAGCGCAAGGCTGCGGCAATCTTCCTTTTTAAGTAGTGCATTTAAGAAAATTTTGATATAATAGTCAATAGGG
>JAISVV010000156.1 GCA_031271365.1 Elusimicrobiota bacterium
GCAGGAAAACCATTGCGAAGGCGCCTGCGTTTTAAAAGAAAAATTTACCCCAGTGGCTATCGGCCTGCTGGAAAGATACACCGCCGACGCCGCGCGCAAAGAAGGCGTTTTAACGCCGCCCGCGCCGGCAAAAGAAACGGGTTTTAAGGTGGCGTGCGTGGGCTCGGGCCCGTCGTCTTTATCCTGCGCGGCCGAGCTTAGGCGCAAAGGCCACCGCGTGGTTGTTTTTGAAGCGCTGCACGATTTTGGCGGCGTGCTTAGATACGGCATACCTTCCTTCCGCCTGCCGCGCAGGATTATCAGCGAAGAGGTTAAAACCGTCAAAGCCATGGGCGTTGATTTTATAGAAGATACGCTTATCGGCGCGTCGCTGAGCGTTAAAGAACTGCTTAAAGAGTACGACGCCGTATACATTGGCAGCGGCGCGGGGCTGCCCACCATGGCCCGCATACCCGGCGAGAACGCCGTGGGCGTCTACAGTGCAAACGAGTTTTTAACGAGGGTTAATTTGATGGAGGCTTATAACTTCCCGCAGGCGGATACGCCGGTGCGTATGGGCAGGCGCGTTATCGTCTTAGGCGGCGGCAACAGCGCCATGGACGCCGCCCGCTGCGCCATGCGTTTGGGGCCAGAGGCGGTAACCGTAGTCTACCGCCGCAGCCGCCACGAAATGCCCGCGCGCGAAGAAGAGGTTGAAAACGCCATGGAAGAAGGCATTAATTTTGCTTTCCTTACGGTGCAAAAAGAAATTTTAACCGACGAGACGGGCAAAGTAAAAGGCCTTAAATGCCAGCAGGCCAAACTGGGCGAGCCCGACGAAAAGGGCCGGCGCAAACCCGTTATTATAGAAGGCAGCGATTTTATAATGGACGCCGATACCATAATTGTGGCCATAGGCCAAAAGCCAAACCCCATTATCCCCAAAACCACGCCCGAGTTAAAGATGACCGAATGGGGCACGATACATTTAAACGAGGACGGCTCCACCAGCATACCGGGCCTCTACGGCGGCGGCGATATAACCCGCGGCGGTGCGACGGTGCTTTTGGCCATGAAAGACGGCATTGCCGCCGCGCATAAAATAGACGGCTATATGCAGGGCAGAGGTAAATAATTATGAATACAGAAAAGAATACTATTTTAATCAAAGAAGATTTATCGCCTGCAATAAGCAAATTTGTAATTTACGCGCCGCTTATTGCAGCTGCCGCCAAAGCGGGCCAGTTTATTATTTTGCGCGCCGGCAAAACCGGCGAGCGCGTGCCCGTCACTTTGGTGGACTGGGACGCCGATAAAGGCACCATAACCGCCATTATACAAGCCATAGGCAAAAGCACATCAATGTTTAACGCCATGAAGCAGGGCGATAAATTTGACACTCTTGCCGGCCCCCTGGGCGCGCCCGTGGAGATTAAAAACTACGGCTGCGTGGCCGTGGTGGGCGGCGGCGTCGGCATTGCCGAGGTGTACCCCATTGCGCGCGCTTTAAAACAGGCGGGCAATAAAGTAATTTCTATCCTTGGCGCGCGCAGCAAAGAGCTGCTTATTTTAGAAAAAGAGATGGCCGGCGTTTCCAGCGAGACGATAGCCTGCACCGACGACGGCAGCCACGGCCAAAAAGGCATGGTTACCGACGCGCTTAAAGCCGTGGCGGAAAATGGCGAAAAGATAGACGCCGGCTTTATCATAGGCCCCATACCCATGATGAAGTTTACCGCCAAACTTATGAGCAGCCTTGGCATAAAACCGCACGCCAGCTTAAACCCCATTATGCTTGACGGCACGGGCATGTGCGGCTGCTGCCGCGTGGTTGTCGGCGGGCAGACAAAATTTGCCTGCGTAGACGGCCCGATGTTTGAGGCCGCGGATATTGATTTTGATAATCTGATACTGCGCACAAGCGAGTATAAAGCCGAGGAAAGGGCTTCGCTGGAAAAGTTTAAAGAAGCCGGCCATAAATGTAAGGTAGGGTTGCATTAAGGCTGCCGGCGCATTAAAAAACCCGCTCTCAGGCGGGTTTTTTTATATATGTTAAACCCCCGGGCTTTGCCGGGGGTTGGTTATTATTTAGCGGATAAAAAGATTATTGCGCGGCGGCTGCAACGGCCGCCGGCGCGCCGGCGCCAACTATATCGTAATGTTTATTGAAATAATAAACATTGGCAATGTAGAGAAGTATAAAAACCAAAATATATATTATCGGCTTTATCATAAGACGGCCTAGTGGCTGAGGACGTATAAAGCGCTGGCGCCGGAGCGCTCTATGGTGGTTTCTATTTTGCCGGCAAGCGCGCAAAGTTTTTTAGCGACGGCCTCTGCGTCGGTTTCAACGCAGCCTATGCGGTTTATAAACCGCGAGTTTCTGTGGGTTTGATTGCCGATAGGGGTAAAAATCTGCACGCCGCCGTGTTTGTACTTGGCGTAGACCGCCTCGCAGTTTGAGTAATAAATATCAAAGTTATCGTTTTGGTTTTCAAGTTTATCAAAATCCACGCTTACGTCCAGTTTATTAAATTCGGCGGTGTTGCCCTGGCCCGGGCGGCAAGGCAAATTATCGTCGTGGACGTATTGGTACATTTTGGTAGAATCGGCCAGTACTTTAACCAGCATTACGGCTTCGGCGAGCTCGGTGCGCACAAGCGATTTGCGGTACTGCGGCAAAGCTATGGCGGCCAAAAGACCCATAACAAGCACGACGACTAAAACTTCAACCAGGTTAAAACCCGCATTATTAAGTTTTTTCATACCGGCCCCTTGCGCGCGGTACGGCCCGCGCGGCTTTTATTTAAAATAATTATATAACAAATAACGGCTTTATTTAAAAACGCTCATCAAGCCGGCTACTATTGATTTTTTGGACTTTTCCAAAACCTTTACCACCACGCAGGAGACATTATCCTTCCCGTCGGCTTTGGCGGAAACTTTTACAATCTCGTGCGCCATTTTGCCCGCGCCTGCGGGTTTTTTAAGTATTTCCGCTATACCAGCTTCGCTTATGCCTTTGTTAACCCCGTCGGAGCAAAGCATATAAACGTCGCCCGGTTTGGGGGAAAGCAAAATAATGTCGCAGCGCGCGTCTTTTTTAAGGCCTAAGGCTTTTGTAAGTATGTTTTGTATTCGCGATTTTTCGGCCTGGTCTTTGGTTATTACGCCGCGGGCCACCTGCTCCATTACGTAAGAATGGTCGCTGGAGATTTGCTTTAAAATACCATCGCGCAAAAGATAGATGCGGCTGTCGCCTATATGCACGGCGGCGGAGTTGCGCTCGTCCTCTATGTAAACGGCGCTTAAGGTGGTGCCCATGCCGCGGCGTTTAATACTTTCCGTGGCCAGCGTGTAGATGCGCGTATTAGCCACTGCGGAGGCGTATAAAAGTTTGCGCGCCACTCCGGGCAGGTTTGCCTCGAAATCTTTTGGCACGGCAGTTTTTTTATCGTTGATATCGGCTATCGTCTGGCGCAGGGTGGAGACGGCTAAATTGCTTGCCACCTCGCCGGCGTTATGGCCGCCCATGCCGTCTGCGACGGCGGCAAGGCGCAGTTCCGGCACTATAAGGACGCTGTCTTCGTTCTTTTCCCGTATTTTGCCGATATCGGTGTAAGAGGCGAGTTCTATATCAAATTCCACCTTTCCTCCCTGGAGCCAAGTAAAAATATGATAAACATAAGCGCCCCGTAGATAGTTAAAGCAATTATGGTAAAGCGGGCAAAGCCTTCCCGCTTATAATCGTGCTTAAACTTTTCAACCGGCTCCTGCAGCGCAAAAACCCACACAAGCCGCTGCGCCTGCGCCGGCGTAAGCTGCGCGGCGGAAGCGTTGATATTGCTTATAAACAAAGCGCGCTTTTGCCCGGGCGTTAGAAGCGGGGCTTCGACGGCGGGCTGTTCTTGCTGCGGGGCGCTTTCTTCTTTAATTTGCTCTGGGCGGAGGTTTTCTGCGGCGAAAGCGGCTTCGCGGCGCGGGTCTGCGTAGAAGCCCTGCGTATAGCTAAAATTTTGTATTTCCAGCGTATATTTTGCCTGCGGCTCTTCCTCCTGCGGCGGCGCAGGCGCGGGGGCCTGCTGCTCGGCCCGCGCGGCGGAGAGGTTTATCTCTTGCATAAGTTTATAGACATTGCCGCTGGTTTGGTAAACCCATATGGAAGCGCAGCAGCTTACAAACAAAAGCACCGCGGCCAGCCTGAAAATGCGCCCCCCCCTTATAAAAGGCAGCACAAGAGCCGCGGCGGTAAGCCCGATAGTGGAATAAAACAGCGAGGCCGTAAGCTCCCCTTTAACAAATTCCTGCGGGGCGGTAAATAAGTAAATGCAATAAAACGCCAAAGCAAAGAAAACCAGGCAGGAAAAGCGGTAGACAAAGTGGAAGGAATCGTTTTCATCTATATTAATGCCCAGGGCGCCAAAGATAAAGGCGTACATCGGCAGATATGTAAACGCGCTGAAGCCGCCGTCCGGAAAAGGCTTTTCCCAGCCAAAAAAGCCGCCTAAATAGGCAAGAGCGGCGATAACCAGGGTAACGGGCACTATTTTGCTTATCGAGCCAAAAAAGTACATAGTGGCCGTAAAAGCCAAAAATATAAAACAAACGGCGCCCAAAGGCGTTTGGCCGGGCAAAAAGTCGCCGGAAACCCAGGGGGTTATAAGGGCGTTAAAAAAGCTTTTGCCGGCGATATCGTATTGCGAGCATAAAACGCCCAGCTTAAAAAGCAAAAAGTTTGCGCCCAGCATCATAAGCAAAGCCAGCGCCATGGTAAAGAAAGATTTTACCAGGTGTTGATGCCGTTTAAAGAAACCCTCGCCGGTATGCCGGCTGGCGGCAAATTTCCTTTTGTTTGGCGGGGGCACATTGTCGGTAACCACTTTTTCCGGGCGCAGCTGCGGGCGCGGCTCGGCCGTCTGGCGATGGTTTGGTATATCTTTCGGCGCGGCGGAGCCAAGGCTCATTATCGGTATGGACGAGCGGTTAGCCCTGTCCGTGCGGGGCGCTATGTTCATGTTGAAGCGGTTGCTTTGCGTTGTGTGAGCGTCGGATATATCGGCTGTTTTAGGCGCGGCGGGGCCGCCCATTTCCACATTGCTTATTTTAAGGCCCACTTCGTCGGCTATGTTAACGCCGCTGCTGGTTACTTTAAGCTGGTCGTCCGCGCGCATTTTTTGGAAGTACATCAAAGTTTGCGTAGCGGTTTGAAAGCGGTCGTCCGGGTTTTTGCTCATCAGTTTATTGATGGCGGCGGGTATCCACGGCGGCAGGCCGCGGCGGTACTGCGCCACGTCGGGGACGGGCTCGTTTATATGCTTTTGTATAATGTCCATCGAGTTTTTGCCCGTAAAAGGGTATTTGCCCGTTAAAACATAAAACATACTTGCGCCGACGGAATATAAATCCGCCCGCGTGTCTATGGCGCGGCCCATGGCCTGCTCGGGCGATAAAAAGTAAGCGGTGCCGGCAAGCTCCGTGGTTTTGGTATTGCCTTTATCTTTATCCACCTTTTTGGCTATGCCGA
>JAISVV010000180.1 GCA_031271365.1 Elusimicrobiota bacterium
GTTTTGGCATATTTTTTTGCGGCGGCGGTTATGGTTTTACGCTAAGGCCATCGGTAAGCTTTTGCTTCTCGCCTTCAAGTAAGGTGCCGCCTTCAAACTCAAAGCCGCTGCTGCCGCCTAAAACCTGGCATGTGCCCGGCACAAGATAACCCGCTTCCGGGTGGGAGTCATTGGGTCTTTGCAGGCATTTATCCGTTTTTGTGCCGCAGTCCCCGCAGAAGGAGTAAATATCTTGGCCCGGGGTGTCGCATAGGGCATAGCATTGGCCGTCTATAAAAACGGGTTTATCACCGCTGCATGGATTATTCGGAACTCCTTGGCAGGTACAGCCGCTAATGACAGCGAGAAGCCCGTGCTCATGCGCCAGGCAAGAACACTTTTGGGTGGAAGCATTCCACACACCGCCTGAGTTCTTGCAAGCTATTGCGCAAGAGGCATTATATCCGACGTTGTCTAACCAGCTAGCCTCCTTGCAGTTTCCCAAAGCATCTGTAATGCAGTCCTCTTTCGCCACAGCTCCGCTAGGTGGCTGGGGCATCGATTCATCCGCCAAAGCCGCAAACGCCGCGCAGGAAAAACAGGCGATGTATAATGCCGTAAAAACGGCTGTTTTCAACATTCTCATTAAGCAAACCTCCACTAGGTAGAATAACAGCATATTGTTAAGTATACATAGTGAGCGCAAATTTTACAATTATCTTTTTACATTACTTAAACTTTTGCCTTTGCCTTTATATTGGCAAAGTTATATAATGTAAAGGTAGACCGAAAAGGCCTCTTTAAAAATACAAAAGGAGATGTCCAAAATGTCCAAGAAACTTACCGCCATGGACGGCAATACCGCCGTGTCCCACGTGGCGCACGCAACTAACGAAGTTATAGCTATTTACCCTATTACCCCCTCTTCCACGATGGGCGAAATCTGCGACGCCAAATCCGCCGCGGGCCAAACCAACATTTGGGGCAATATCCCCGTGGTAAGCGAGCTGCAATCCGAAGGCGGCGCATCGGGCGCGGTGCACGGCGCGCTGGCCGCCGGCGCGTTAACAACCACTTTTACCGCTTCGCAGGGCCTTTTGTTAATGATACCCAATATGTTTAAAATCGCCGGCGAGTTAACGCCAACAGTCTTCCACGTGTCCGCGCGCGCGATAGCCACGCACGCTTTATCCATTTTCGGCGACCACAGCGACGTCATGGCCGTGCGCCAAACCGGCTGGGCTATGCTTGCCTCGGCCAACCCGCAGGAAGCGATGGACTTTGCCTTAATTTCCGCCGCCGCCACGCTTGAAGCCCGCGTGCCGTTTTTACACTTTTTCGACGGGTTTAGAACCTCGCACGAGCTTAACATGGTAGAAGCCCTAACCAAAGAACAAATGGCCCAAATGCTGGACGAAAAACTAATTGCCCAGCACCGCAAAAACGCTATGAACCCCGAATACCCCACCGTGCGCGGCACCGCGCAAAACCCGGACGTCTACTTCCAGGGCAGGGAAGCGGTTAACGCCTACTACGAAAAGGCCCCGGCCATAGTCAAAAAACATATGGAAAAGTTTGCCCAAATCTCCGGCCGCAAGTACGATTTATTTGAATACATCGGCAGCCCCGAGGCAGAAAAAGTCGTAGTTATCATGGCCTCCGGCGCAGACGTTGCGCAAACCGCCGTAGAATGCCTTAAAAACGAAAAAGTGGGCGTACTTAAAATAAGGTTGTTCAGGCCCTTCAGCGCGGTTGATTTTATAAACGCTTTCCCCAAAACCACCAAAAAAATAGCCGTCTTTGACCGCACCAAAGAACCCGGCTCTTTGGGCGAGCCGCTTTTCCAGGACGTTTGCGCCGCTTTCCTTACCGAGGAAGCTAAAGCCAAATTCCCCGCCACGCCTTTAATCATCGGCGGGCGCTACGGCATAGGCTCTAAAGAATTTACTCCCGCCATGGTTAAAGCCGCTTTTGATAACCTTGACGCCAAAAAGCCCGTTACCGGCTTTGTAGTGGGCATTGACGACGACTTGGGCGGCAAAAGCCTTAAAACGCCCGTAGACTGCGCTGATATGGCCGATACCAATTACAGCGCGCTGTTCTTCGGTTTAGGCTCTGACGGCACCGTAGGCGCAAACAAAAACACCATGAAGATTATCAGCGAGAAAACCGATAACCTCTCCCAGGGTTATTTTGTGTACGACTCTAAAAAAGCCGGCTCTATGACAACCTCGCACATACGCTTCGGCAAAAGCTATATCCGCGCGCCTTATCTTATAGAAGCGGCCGATTTTATCGGCGTGCACTTGTTCTCTTTCCTGGAAAAGTACGATGTGCTCGGCAAAGCCAAACAAGGCGCGACTATCCTTATAAACGCGCCTTATAAACAGGAAGAAGTGTGGGACAAATTAACCAAAGAAGTGCAGCAGCAGATTATAGACAAAAAACTTAAAGTGTACACGATAGACGCCTCCCACATCGCCATGCACACGGGCATGGGCAGCCGCACCAACACTATAATGCAAACGGCGTTTTTTGGCATATCGGGCGTTATAGATAAAGATGCCGCTATCGGCGCAATTAAAGACGCCATCAAAAAAACCTACAGCAAAAAAGGCGACGAAGTCGTGCAGAAAAACTACGGCGCGGTGGACGCCTCTTTAGCCGGCGTGCACGAGATTAAATACCCCGCGCAGGTTACTTCTAAGCTATCGCGCAAAGCGGCGGTGCCCGCAAGCGCAACGCCTTTTGTTAAAGAAGTTTTAAGCGAAATGATTGTCTATAACGGCGACGTTTTGCCCACCTCCAAAATGCCGCTGGGCGGTGTTTTCCCCACAGGCACAACGCAGTATGAAAAGCGCAATATCGCCATACAATGCCCCGCCTGGGACAGCGAAACCTGCATACAATGCGGCATTTGCTCTTTGGTGTGCCCGCACGCCGCTATCCGCATTAAAGCGTACGAGGCCGCGCAGCTTAAAGGCGCGCCCGCAGCCTTTAAATCCGCCGATGGTAAAACCGATTTGGCCGGCCTTAAAGTAAGCGTGCAAGTGGCCGTGGAAGACTGCACCGGCTGCGGCGCGTGCGTTGTTAACTGCCCCGCCAAAAACAAGGCCGACGCAACCAAAAAAGCCATCAATATGGTTGACCAGCTGCCTTTAAGGGAAAGCGAGCCGGCTAACTTTAAGTTTTTCTTAGACATTAAATCCGCCGACGTTAAAACCAAGCGCGAGAGCGTTAAAGGCTCGCAGTTGCAGCAGCCTTTGTTTGAGTTCTCCGGCGCGTGCGCGGGCTGCGGCGAAACGCCATACGTAAAACTTTTAACCCAGCTGCACGGCGACCATATCGCCATTGCAAACGCCACGGGCTGCTCGTCCATTTACGGCGGCAATTTGCCCACCACGCCCTATACCAAACGGCCCGACGGCAAAGGCCCGGCGTGGGCCAACTCGCTGTTTGAAGATAACGCCGAGTTCGGCCTGGGCATACGCCTGGCGTACGACCAGCTTAACGGCGACGCCATTGCGCTCTTGAAAGAATTAAAAGAAGGCGAACTAAAATCCTCCGCCGCATTGATAGAAGAGATTTTATCCGCCAAGCAAACCACCACGGCAGAAATTGACGCCCAGCGCGGGCGCGTGGCCAAACTTAAAGAAGCCGCCAAAGGCAACGACCGCCTGCTGGCCTTGGCCGATTATCTGGTTAAAAAATCCGTCTGGATACTTGGCGGCGACGGCTGGGCCTACGATATCGGCTACGGCGGGTTGGACCACGTTTTGGCCAGCGGCAAAAACATCAAGATACTTGTAATGGATACCGAGGTTTACTCCAACACCGGCGGGCAGATGTCCAAAGCCACGCCTATGGGCGCGGTGGCGCTGTTTGCCGCCGGCGGCAAAACCATGCCAAAGAAAGACTTGGGCATGATTTCCATGACCTACGGCAACATTTATGTGGCGCAAGTTAACCTTGGCGCAAACATGAACCAGGCCGTGCAGGCGCTTGCCGAGGCCGAGGCCTACGACGGCCCCGCTATCGTTATAGCCTACTCGCATTGTATCGCGCATGGTATCGAGATGAGCAAAGGCCTGCTAGAGGCCAAAAAAGCCGTGCAAAGCGGCCGCTGGATACTATACCGCTTCAACCCGGAGCTTAAAGCCAAAGGCGTAAACCCGCTTAAAATTGACAGCGGCGAGCCAACCTTAACGCTGGAAGACTTTATGTACGGCGAGAACAGGTTTAAATCCTTAGCCAAAGCCAACCCGGAAAAGGCCGAAAGCCTGCTAAAAATTGCCAAGCAGGAATACAACTGGCGCAGAAGCGTGTACAAACAACTTGCCGCCATGTCTTGCGACACCGGCGCAAAGGAAGAGGTTAAGTAAGGTTTCTTAATAGCAATAAAATAAAACCCCGCCCAACAGCGGGGTTTTATTTTATGCCGCCCTCAAGACACTTGGCGCAATTTTTATACCAAGTAAAATTATAGATACGCAGTATTGTGAAGTGGATTCTGTACATATAAAGCCATTGCGGGTGCGCCTTTAGGCGCATTTTCCGCGGCAATGTACTTCTTTCTGCAGTAAGGCTTTCAATAGGAAGACAGCCGCGTCGCTTTGCTCCTCGCAAAGACTTTGTGATAACAGGCACAGGCAACATTCACCCTCACCCGCCGCCAAAGGCGGCGACCTCTCCCATCAAGGGAGAGGTATATATAAGCCCGCGCTCGCAGAGCCGCGTCCATGCCGTGTCCTGTTGTGTTATTGTAGTTGTCGTTGCTGTTGTATTGCAGTTGCCTTGTTGTACCCCATCCTGGCAGGGAAGGTTTCTCGGCGATTTTGCCGCGTTGTCAAAAAGGTCGGTTTTGTGCTGCCTATGTGTTTGACTTGTTCGAATAAAAAATGCTGTGTTGTTACCTACTGTCTTTGGGCATTTTTTATGAGTTGTCAAACACGGCCCGCAAAACCGGCCTTTTTGGCGGCCTCATGAGCCGAAAACCTTCCCTGCAGAAAGACTTACGTGAAACCATTCGCGCCCGCGCAAAGAACAACAACCCCGCCAATCGCAAACAAAAAAAAATGCTATCATATCCCCATGAACTTCACCGACAGCATAATCATCTTGCTGCGCCAAAACTTCAGAGAGGCCGACCGCATGGTCAGCGTCTACACCCTTGAGCACGGACGCATGGCCCTGCGCTTCCCGGGGGTTAATAAAGCGGCCTCCAGGCTAAAAGCGCTAAGCGAACCCTTTACCCATTCAACCGCGCGCATATATATAAGACGCAACGCCGCCATAGGCTGCGTCACCGGCGGCAAGATAGAGGCAGTCTACCCAAACATCCGCGCCGATTTTAAAAAAACCGGGCTGGCCCTTTTCTGCTGCGAACTTTTCCATAAACTGACGCCCGAACACAACCCAAATCAAGATAAATTTTTACTGCTGCAAACCGCGCTGGAACAGCTTGAAACCGGCGCGTATAACCACGCCTTCGCGCCGGCGTTTTTGCTGCGCTTAATGCAGCTAAGCGGCTTTGGCCTGCAAGACGCCCCCGTGCTGGATATAGACGCCGATTTTTGGCAAACGCTGCACACCGCGCCACTGGGCCGCCTAAACTTTCTGGAAGAAAAAGAAATAGCGGGCATAAACAAAGCCCGCTACGTCTGCCAAAGGTTTTTAAACCGCTGCTTAGATTACCCCCTAAACACCGCCGCCCAGCTGGAACTAACCGCCCCCATAGAAATAGAAGAAGCGATTATGGAAACCGCGCTGGAGCCGCAAGCCGTCTAAATATAATATAATACCAATATGAATTTCCAGGACATCATACAAACTTTGCAGCTTTACTGGCAAAAACAGGGCTGCCTTTTAATACAGCCTTACGATTTGGAAAAGGGCGCGGGCACCTTTAACCCCGCCACGTTTTTCGGCTCGCTGACAAGCAAGCCCGCCAGCTGCTGCTACACGGAGCCCAGCCGCCGCCCCGTCGACGGGCGCTATGGCCAAAACCCCAACCGTCTGGGCAAGTTTCACCAGTTTCAGGTTATCATAAAACCCGCGCCGGCAAACATTATAGACCTTTATTTAAACTCTCTAAAAGCCCTGGGCTTAGACCCTAAAAAGCACGATGTGCGCTGGATAGAGGACGATTGGCAATCCCCCACCTTAGGCGCCGGCGGCGTGGGGTGGGAGGTATGGCTCGACGGCATGGAAATTACGCAGTTTACCTACTTCCAGATAATGGCCGGCTATACGCTAAAGCCGATAACGATAGAAATTACCTACGGCCTTGAGCGCATTGCCATGTACAGCCAGAAAAAAGATAATATTTTTGATATCAAATGGAACGATACCGCCACCTACGGCCAGCTTTTAAAAGAGGCCGAGCGGCAGTTTTCGCACTACAATTTTGAAGAGGCCGATATAGAAAACCTGCGCCGCTACGTCGCCGAAAACGAGGCCGAATGTAAAGCCTTATGCAAAAAAGGCCTCTATTATCCCGCCTACGACGCGGCGATGAAAGTATCGCATTACTTTAACGTCTTAGAAGCGCGCGGCGCGATATCGGTG
>JAISVV010000094.1 GCA_031271365.1 Elusimicrobiota bacterium
GAGGAAATACCATGACATTACCACAGGCAGATAAAGAAGGATTTTTTGGCAGTTACGGCGGCGCTTTTGTGCCGCCTGCGCTTATAAAGCCCCTGCGGGATATAGCAAAAACTTATAGAAAAATATCCCAAACAAAAGAGTTTAAAGACGAGCTTTACTACTACTATAAAAATTACGCGGGCAGGCCTTCGCCTTTATACTTTGCGGCCAATATCTCTGCCCGCGGCGCGAAAATATATTTAAAACGTGAAGATTTAAACCACACCGGCGCGCATAAAATAAACCATTGCCTTGGCGAAGCGCTGCTTGCCAAAAAAATGGGCAAGAAAAAGATTATCGCCGAAACCGGCGCCGGCCAGCACGGCATAGCAATTGCTGCCGCCGCCGCGCTTTTTGGGCTGCGCTGCGCCATATACATGGGCCGCAAAGATATAGAAAAACAATACCCCAACGCGCTAAAGATGAAAACGCTCGGCGCGCAGGTTATAGCAATAGAAGAAGGCCGCCAAGGCCTGTCCGACGCTGTTGAGGCCGCCTTTAACGACTATCTTAAAGACCCCGAAAATATAATGTACGCCATAGGCTCTATTGTGGGGCCGCACCCTTTCCCCTCAATAGTGGGCGACTTTCAAAGCGTGGTCGGCCGCGAGGCGCGCGAGCAGTTTTTAGAGCAAACCGCCGCGCTGCCCGATTACGCGGTGGCCTGCGTGGGCGGCGGCTCTAACGCAATAGGTTTATTTTCGGGCTTTTTAAATGATAAAGAAACGCGGCTTATCGGCGTAGAACCCGGCGGCAAAGGTTTGCAAACAGGCCGGCACGCCGCCGCCTTAAACGCCGGCAGGCCCGATATAATGCACGGCTTTAAGGCCTTGTTTTTAACGGGTAAAGACGGCAAACCCGCCAAAACGCACAGCGTTGCCGGCGGGCTTAATTATTTGGGCGTCGGCCCGCAGCATTGCCTTTTAAAAGAAACAGGCCGGGCGCGGTATGTCTCCTGCACGGACGAAGAAGCCGTTGACGCTTTCTTTACGCTTTCAAGGAAAGAGGGCATTATCCCCGCCTTGGAAAGCGCCCACGCCGTGGCATACGCTTTAAAACTTTCAAAAAAACTGCCGCGGGATAAAACCGTGCTTGTAAACCTCTCCGGCAGAGGCGATAAAGACCTGGATTACATACTGGCTAACTTCGCAAAGAAATACGGCATAAATATTTAAACGCAAAACCCGGCGCGCGGCAATAAATGCCGGGCCGCCGCGCCGGGTTTTTAACGCTTATTTAAATATCGGTATATATTTATACTCTTCTATCAATTTAGGTTTGCGCTTTTTAATTAAAGCCACCGCTTTATCCAGCTGCTTAGCCGCGCATTTGCTGACTTCCACGGGCAGGTACCAGCCGTCGCCGGAGATTATGCTTTGCGCCACGTTTTCTATATTAACGCCGACATCGCCGATAGCCGTGCCGACGGCGCCTATTACGCCGGGGGTATCCTTTGTTTTTATGATAAGCAGATACGAGGCGGGGTACAAATTAAAATCCGCAAGGCTGTGCTTAACGGGGCCGGCGCTTTGCGTAATATCTTTTATATAGCCGTGTTTTGCTATAAAAACCACGTCGGAGACAACCGCGCTGCCCGTTTCTATCGAGCCCGCCCCCTGGCCTACAAACAAATGCCCGCCGGAGTATTTGGCGTCAAGTTTAATTGCGTTTGTCGCGCCGTTTACGTTATATAAATAATCCTGCTTTGAGATAACGGCCGGCTGCACGCAGGCGTAAACTTTACCGCCTTCTTTTTTGGCAAACGCTATAAGTTTTATGGTGCTGTTTAAACTTTTGGCTACCATAAAATCTTCTTTGGAAACATTTGTTATGCCTTTTACCTCGAAGCCCTGCTCCGTGGCCGGTATGCCGTAGATCAGCTGTATTAAAATTTTTAGCTTATTTGCGGCGTCCGTGCCGTTGATGTCCATGGAAGGGTCAAGCTCGGCGTAACCCAGTTTTTGGGCAAGTTTTAAAGCCTCGCCAAAGCCGGCGCCTTTGTCGCTCATGCGGCTTAAGATAAAGTTGCTGGTGCCGTTTACTATGCCGGCTACGGAGTTTATAAGGTCGCCGGTAAAGCTGTCCTGCACTACTTTTATTAAAGGTATCGCGCCGCAGACCGCGCCTTCAAACCCGACGGATTTCTTTTGCTTTTTTGCGTAATCAAAAATGCTGCTGCCGTGTTTGGCCAAAACGGCTTTGTTGGCCGTTACAAGATGTTTGCCGCTTTTTAAAATGCTTTTGTGCAAATTGTGTATGCGCCCGGAGCTGCCGCCTATGGTTTCTATAATTAAATCTATCTCGGGGTCCTTTAACGCTTCTTTTATAAAAGCGTCGCTTTGCAAGGCGCTGATCTCTTCTTTGCAAGAGCAAAAAAGTTCTATGGGCAGGCCGTAGCGCCCGGCCTGTCGGCGCGGGTGCAGGGTTATTATTTTTTTAATCTTAATCTCTTTGCCTCCGGCGCGCTTTTTGAGCTCCCGGGCGGCTTCCTGCAAAATTTTTGCGGTGCCGCCGCCTACATTGCCGCAGCCTATTATTGCTATGTTAAATGTTTTCATTGTATTTCTCCTTTAAATCCTTTACGTGATTTATTATGTTTTTGTAAAGCTGCTCCGCCGCTTTGCGCCAGGTGTCGGCCGGCGGCAGCCGCGCATTATCCTGCGGGTAATAATTTACGGGCAGGGCCGGGTTCAGGCCGGCGGCCGCGTCGCGCAGATACTCAAGGTGTATAGCGCCGGCGTCGTACTCTGGGTGGCCGGTGATGTAAAGCGCGCTTAGGTTGCCGTCGTAAGCTATGCTTACCTCCGGCCCGCAGGCGGCCTCTATGGTAATGCCGGCAATTTTTTGCAAATCGCTTCTTTTAACGCTTGTGTGGCGCGAATGGGGGAGATTAAAACCATCTTCAATCCCGCGGCAGAAAACGGAGGCTTTATTTTCTATCTTCTGCTTAAAAATACCTGCGTATTTGCCCTCCAGCGCGTATTTATCTACGCCGTAAAAATAATGCAGCGCGGCTTGCGCGGCCCAGCAGATAAAAACATTAAACTTGCTATTAGCGCGCGTATAATCCAGTATTTGGGTAAGCTCCCGCCAGTAGGCTACTTCTTTAAAGGCCATAAGCTCCACGGGCGCGCCGGTGATGATAAAAATATCAAAGCTGCGGTTTTTGATTTTATCAAAGGTAACGTACTTTGCCTTTATATATTCCCGCGGCGTGTTTTTACTTGTATAACTTGCCGTTGTAAGCCAGGTTATCCGCGCGCCTGCGCCCAAAAGGCCGCTTAGCTGGCGCTCGGCGGCTTCTTTGGCGGGCATCAGGTTTAAAATGCAAACTTCTATCATATAAGGGCGCCCTCTATATCGGCTATGATGTCGTCTATATTCTCTATGCCTGCCGAGATTCTTATAAGATCGTCGCTGATGCCGGTTTTCAGTTTTTCTTCCCGCGAAAGCTGGCTGTGCGTGGTGCTGGCGGGGTGGGTTATCACCGTGCGCACGTCGCCGAGGTTGGTGGCATGCAGGCAAAGTTTAACGTTTTCTATCAGTTTTTTGCCCGCGTCGTAGCCGCCTTTTAAGCCAAAGCTGAACACCGCGCCACAGCCTTTTTTAAAATACTTTTGCGCAGCTTGTTTAAAAGGGCTGCCCTCTGCCGAAGGGTGCTTTACCCACGCTATTTTTGCATTGTTTTTTAAATACTCAGCCAGCGCGGCGGCGTTTTGCACGTGCCTGTCCATACGCACGTGCAGGGTTTGTATGCCTTGCAGCGTAAGATAAGAGTTAAACGGGCTTTGGCATGCGCCGATATCGCGCAAAACCTGCGTGCGCAGCTTTACTATAAAAGCGTTTTGCGGGAAGTCGCCGGCATACACAACGCCGTGGTAGCTTGGGTCCGGGCGGCAAAAAGACGGAAACCGGCCCGACGTCCAGTCAAACGTGCCGCAATCGGTAACGGAGCCGCCCATAACGGCCGCGTGGCCGCCTAAAAATTTTGTTGTGGAGTGTATTATTATATCCGCGCCGAAAGCCTTAGGCTGAAACAAATACGGCGTAAGGCAGGTGTTATCCACTATAAAGGGGATTTTATGCCTTTTTGCTATTTTAGAAATTTCCTCAAAATCCGGTATTTCGCAGCCGGGATTACTGATGCTTTCAACAAAAACGGCTTTGGTTTTATCGGTTACCAGGGCTTCAAACTCCGCCGGATTTAAAACATCGGCAAACTTTACTTTAATGCCCAGGCGGCGCAGCGAATGGCTGAACATATTAAAAGTGCCGCCGTATAAGGCGTTGGAAGAGATAATCTCGTCGCCGGCTTCGGCAAGGGCGCAAATTGTCATAAACTCGGCCGAATGGCCCGAAGCGGCCGCCAGCGTGCCGACGCCGCCTTCAAGCGCGTTGATGCGCTCCTCCAAAATATTATTTGTTGGGTTGTTTAACCTTGTGTAAATATAGCCGGGGGCTTTAAGGTCAAAGAGGGCCTTTGCGTGCCCGGCGTCTTTAAATTTGTAGGCGTTTGAAAGGTGTAAAGGCGGGTTTGTGGAGCCCGTTTCATCAATTTCAAAGCCGTAGGTTACGGCAAGCGTTTCTATATTTTGTTTTGTCATATTATCTCCTTTTATATTGCGGCAATAAAAAAACAACCCGCCCGGCTTTTGCCAAACGGGTTGTTTTTTATTTTTTAAAAATTGCTAAAAATTTATCCGAAAGGCAAACGAAGGCGGGCGCATCATGTTCATCATGGCGCTTGCGTTAATCATCATTGCCGTGGATAAGTTTCTATTCATAGTTACATTGTAGCATAAGATTAAGTTCTCCGGCAATTAATTTAAAACCATTGCGGCACAGCGTGCTCTTTTAGCATATCTTCGTAGTTAAGCCGGCGGCGCACTACAAAAAACTCTTTGCCGCGCACCATAACCTCCGGCACCAGCGGGCGGAAATTATAGATAGAAGACATAGAAGCCCCGTAAGCGCCCGCGCTCATTACGGCCAGCAAATCGCCCTGCGCAAGAGCCTCTGTAATGCGGTCTTTGGCAAAGACGTCGCTTGATTCGCAAATGGGGCCAACGATATCGGCTATTATAAGGCCGGCGCGTTTTTTGGCAACGGGCGTTATCGTATGCCACGCGTCATAGAGGGCGGGGCGCATAAGGTCGTTCATGCCGGCGTCTGTGATTATAAATTTTTTGTCGCCCATTTCTTTGGTGTAGATAACCCGCGATACCAAAATACCCGCATTACCCGCTATGGAGCGGCCCGGCTCGGCTATTATATGCTTATTAAGATGGCCCAGCGTTTCCCGCACGACTTGGGCGTAGGCTTCGCAGGTGGGGGGCAGCTCGGCGTTATAGTTTATGCCAAGGCCGCCGCCTAAGTCTATATTGCCTATGGATATGCCTTCCTGCTCCAAAGCGGCAATCATATCGGCGGCTTTGGTGAAGGCAAAGCGGAAAGGCTCCACATCCAAAAGCTGCGAGCCTATATGCAAAGCTATGCCCGATATCCTTATGCCCGCCATTTTGGCGGCGGCGCGGTACAGAGGCAGGGCGTCGTCCCAGTCAACGCCGAATTTATTGTCTTTTTTGCCGGTGGTTATTTTAATGTGCGTGCGCGCGTCAACATCAGGGTTAACGCGCAGCGCGACATTGGCTTTCAGGCCCAGTTCTAAAGCTATGCGGTTTATTGTTTCCACTTCTTGCGAGCTTTCGGCGTTAATTTGCAGTATTTGGGTTTTAATGGCCTCGCGCAGCTCCTGCTCCGTTTTACCCACACCCGAGAAAACTATTTTGTCCGCGCTGATGCCGGCTTTTAAGGCTATATGCATCTCCCCCCCGGAGACCACGTCCGCGCCGCTGCCAAGGCGCGCAAGCGCGGTTACTACGGCTAAATTAGGGTTGGCTTTAACGGAATAGCAAATGGTATTATTAAACTGCGCCAAAGCGCTTTTATAGGCTTGGTAGTTTTTTTGCAGTTTCTCGCTTGAATAACAGTAAAACGGCGTGCCCACCTGCGCGGCTATGTCTTTTATGCTTACGTCCTGCGCGTACAACTCGTCATTTTTGTAACTGAAACACATATTAACTCTCCTTTTAATAAAAAAGAACCCCCGCTTGCAATTTAGCGGGGGTTAAAATTATTTTGGTTTGTTTCGGTTTATTATCTATCCGCAAAATCGCAAGCAAAGGTATAGGGCGCCTTCTTGAGCCCCATGGTCATCTTGCCTGCCTTTTTTAACACAGTTGCGGTTAACATATAATATAGTGTAACATATTTTACCGCATTATATGTATAATATCGGGGTACAGATAAATTAATGAAAAAGGGGTATAGCGTATGTCGAAAGAAAAAATATTAATAGTTGATGACATAGAAGTCAACCGCGAAATTTTAGCGGAAATACTTAAAGACAGCTATGAACTCCTGCAGGCAAAAGACGGCGCGCAGGCGCTGCAAATAATAAAAGAAAACGCCGATATATCGCTGATACTGCTGGACATCATGATGCCCGTAATGGACGGCTACGAAACGCTTAAAATTTTAAAAAGCAGCAGCAAAACAAACCCTATCCCCGTAATTATAATAACCGCAGCCGGCGGGAACGAAAACGAAGTGCAAGGCCTGGAGGCGGGAGCATCGGACTATATAACAAAACCTTTCTATCCGCCAAGCGTTTTACGCCGCGTGGAAACCCAGCTTGAACTTAGAAAACACCGCCTGCACCTGGAAAAACTGGTAAACCTAAACGTACAAAAAGTACTGGATATGCAGGAGGCCACGGTGGATTTTTTAGCCTCTCTCATAGAATACCGCCACGCCGAAAGCGGCCAGCACGTTAAAAGAACGCGCCTTATGGCAAAAGCGCTTTTACAGCGCATAGCGCAATCGCGTAAAATGGATAAGGATATAGCGGCTATAGATATAAACACCGCCTCCAAAGCCATTGCGCTGCATGATGTGGGCAAGATAGGCATACTTGACGAAATACTTTTAAAAAACGGCCCGCTTAGCGACGCCGAGTTTTTGGCCATGAAAAAGCACCCCGCCATAGGCGCTAAAATTATAGAGGAAATGGCCGGCCTGGAAGACGCCAAATACCTTGCCATGGCGCGCGACATAGCGCTGTACCATCACGAGCGCTGGGACGGCAAAGGCTACCCCGAAGGTTTGGCGGCAAACGCTATCCCCTTTATATCCCGCGTGATGGCCGTTATAGACGTTTACGACGCGCTTGTAAACAAACGCGTGTATAAGCCCGCCATTACGCACGAAGAGGCGCTGGAAATTATGTCCAAAGGCGTCGGCACCCAGTTTGACCCTGCTATATTTGCCATCTTCCGGGAAAATTTGGAAGACTTCCGCCAAATACAGCAGGCTAATCCATGACGCGCGATATTGATATTTTACTTTCCTCGGTGCGGCGCCACAGGGTAATAGGCATTATCGTCGCCGGCGTTTTTGCGGTGTGTTTCGCGGTGTTCTTTAATTCCTTTATGCTCTGCCGGCAATATATGAACTTTTTGGTGGAAACGGAAAGCGCCACCTTTAAGCAGCTGCTGGAGGAAAACTATAAAAAAACCGGCGACATCACCGCCGCTTTAAATTTATTTGCGGGCGATTTCAGGGCGCACACCGTATCCGGCGCGACGACGGATATTGACGTGATATTTTTTGAGTTTAAAGAAGGCCGGGGCAATATTATCTACTCCTCCGACAGGACGCTTACCCAAATAGAGCCTTATCTGCAGCTGACAAAAAACACCTACGACGTCGCAAAAGAAGCCGAAGACGACGACGAAATAAAAACCGCTTTTATTAAAGACCGGCACAACCGCTTTATGGCCATACTGGCGCAAACGTTTGATTTTCAGGGGCGGCACTTCGGCGTGGTGGAAAAAATACAATTTTTTAGGATTTTCGGGTTCTTTTCTTTTTCTTCGATGCTGTTTTTGCTTATCGGCCTGGGGCTTTTGTTTGCGGGCGTTTCTTACGTTATAAAACCTATGTTTAAAGCGCTTTTAAAAGCCAAAGAAGCCGCCGAAAGCGCAACGCGGGCAAAAAGCCAGTTTCTGTCCAATATGAGCCACGAAATACGCACACCCATGAACGCCATTATAGGCATGACAAAAATAGCCCAGGGCGCCAACGACCTAAAAAAAATAAGAAGCTGCCTTAATAAAGTGGAGGACGCTTCCAACCACTTGCTTAACTTAATTAACGATATTTTGGATTTTTCCAAGGCGGAAGCCGATAAACTTATACTGCTGCGCGAGCCTTTTGACCTGGAAAAAACGCTTTTAAACGTTGTAACTTTGGTTTCGGTAAAAGCCGATGAAAAGCGGCAAAACTTTTTTGTAAAGATAGAGGCCGACGTGCCGCGCCACGTAATAGGCGACGCCACGCGCCTTGGGCAGGTGATAATGAACCTGCTGTCAAACGCCATAAAATTTACGCCCGAGGGAGGCAAAATAACCTTGCGCGTAGGCGTTAAAGAACGGCAGGCAAATAAAGCGCTTTTAGAAATCGCCGTGCAAGACACCGGCATAGGCATGAAACCGGAGCAGATTACAAATCTGTTTAAAATCTTTGAACAGGCCGACGGCACCATTACAAAACGCTATGGCGGCACGGGGCTGGGGCTTGCCATTTGTAAAAAATTGACGGAGATAATGGGCGGCGCGGTGGACGTGCAAAGCGAGTTTGGCAAAGGCAGCACCTTTAGCTTTACCCTGCCCTTAGCCGTTACCGAAGACGCGCAAACGGTCAGCGACAGCATTGCTTTTGACAAAAAACACCTTAACGTGCTGATTGTAGACGACAGCGCCGAAGTGCTGGAGTATATGTCCAGCATTTTAACCATACACAATATAGCCAATAAAACCGCCGCCAGCGGGTTTGAAGCCGTTGAAATGGCCCGTGCCGCCGCGCAAAAAGGCGCGCCTTACCGCATAGTTTTTATGGACCTTAAGATGGAAGGCATGGACGGCCTTGAAGCCGCGCGCAAAATAAAAGAAATAGAGGCGCAAAATACCATAGTTATAATGATGTCCATATACGACATGGAAAAGATAGAAGCGCAGGCCAGAGAGGCCGGCATAACACGGTTTTTGGCTAAGCCGATTTTCCCGTCTGAAATTATCAATATAGTAAACGAGGTTCTCGGCCTGCAGGCGCAGGTAAGCAAGGAGGCGCGGCGCCGGACTTTTAACTTTGAGGGCAAAAATATCCTGGCCGCCGAAGACGTGGAGATTAACCGCGAAATCCTGCAGGCGCTTTTAGAGCCGAGTAAGGCCGCGGTTTCCATGGCGGCGGACGGCGAAGAAGCCCTTGAAATGTTTAGAGCAAACCCGCAAGCCTACGACATTATTTTAATGGACGTGCAAATGCCCAAAATGGACGGCTATGCGGCCACAAGGGCTATACGGCAAAGCGGCCTGCCGCGCGCGGCGGAAATACCGATAATAGCCCTTACCGCCAATGCGTTTAAAGAAGATATAGAAGCCGCCCTTGCAAGCGGCATGAACGGCCACCTTACCAAACCGATAGAAGAAGAAAAGCTGTTTGCCGAACTGGCAAAACACCTTGAAACAAGCGGCGCCGGCGGGAAAGGAAACGGCGGCGAACTTAAAAGCATAAACGCGGCAAAAGCGCTTAAAATGCTTAATGATAATACCGCTTTATATTTGCGGCTTTTGCAAAGCTTTGTGAAAAACAACCTTGTGCCGGAGTTTTTATCAACCCTTCAACGCCGCGATTTGGCCGAAGCTGTATTAAAAGCGCACGCAGCCAAAGGCGTAAGCGCCAGCCTGTGCCTGGAAAAAATTAACGCCCTTTTTACCGCCTTTGACGCCGCCCTTAAGGAAGGCCGCCTGCCCGAAGCGGACGGCAAAGAAGCGCAGGCCTTGCGCGAGGCTTACAAGGACGTCGCAGAAGCCGTGGAGCGCATAGCCCAAAACCCGGCGGCGTTGGACGAGTATAAGAAGTAGAATAAAATAGATAAACAAGAGGGGAGAATATGTCAAAGATGATAACAACTTACCTGGGCGGCGGCGAAACCAAAACGCTGCACGAAAAGAACGGCTCCGAAATTATAACAGACATTAACGCCGCCGACGGCGGGCTGGAGAAACACTTTTCCGCCACGGACCTGTTGGCAACCGCATTGGCCGCCTGCACAACAACGATGATAGGCAAAATGGCCGAAGCCAGAGGCGACAACCTAACGGGCCTAAAAACCGAGGTGGAAAAAATTATGGCCCAAAACCCGCAGCGCGTGAGCAAACTTATATTAAACGTCACCTTCCCGCCGGGCACGCCGAAAGAAAAGATAGACCTATACGCCAAAGGCGCGCAAGCCTGCCCCGTGCACAACACCCTCCATGACGCAGTGGAGATTGCGGTTAATGTGAAGTAGAAGGCACTTTAGCGCAAAGGCAGAAAACTTTAACGCCGAGGCGGAGCAAACTTTAACACCAAGGCGGAAATTTTTAATGCCCTGGCGGCAATAAACCCCCTCTCTTTGCATAATAGCAAAGAGAGGGGGTTTGGTAAATATAGGGTACTACATTTATAATTATTCCAAATATCTATTTAAGGGGTAAAACAAACCCGTTTTATGGGTTATTTTAGTTCCTTGCCCTAAAGGTTATATCAACATCCAACTGATTTTCAACAATTTTAAAAGCGTTTGTCATACCAAAGGTGTGCATATAGGCATGATGGATTGTTAAAACGGCATCTTGCAAGGCTGGGTTAGACTCTAAAGCCAAAATTTTTAATCCCATTTTTGTGCAATCATCAATATTAAACTGCCTAGCGTGGGTCTTGGTTGATACATGGTCTGATAGCTTTTTGGTTACTTCTAAGGCTTTTGCTTCGTCCTTAGTACCGTTATTATTAAACATATTTTCGCTCAGCCACTCTTTGCACATTTCATGAGAAAGGGCAACCGCCTTTTCACATTCTCCCAAAAAACTGGGATGGTATTTTTGTAATATGGGCTGCCATAGCCATGCTTTTGACTGGTCTGTTTTTATTTCTTTGCCGGCCCTTTCAAATTCTTCTAATACTCCTTGAGCAGGAATTCCGCCGAATTGGGGGTCAATAGGGCCAAGGCTTGATTGCTTACCCATAACTATTTCCTTGCAAGAGCAGCATATCATTGTCCCAGCGGACATTGCGAGCTGAGGAACAATAGCACGGATATCATTCCCGAACATTGCTTTTAAGTAATCAACGATTGATTCTGTGGCGCAAAGGTCGCCACCTGGGGTGTGTATTATGATATCCAAGCCTTTAGAGCGGTCCATTTGATGAATCATAGACATAAAGGCATTTTTATCCACATTACCAATAGCAGTATCGGCAAGTCCAGCTTTTTGGAGCCAGCCAGAATAATAGGCAATAATATTGCGACCGCCAGCAACCTTACTCAACTTTGTAAGATGTTTTTGTCTTACAATTTTAAATGGGTCGGCGGCGGCTTGTTGAATTTCCCCTAATACGGCATTCCATCCTGGCATTAAACCTATCCTTTGTTGGTCAGGTTGATATCCGTACCAACAGTGTAGTCAATATGTTTTAGAAGCGAAAATCTTTCTAAAGAAGCAGTGTTGTTTGAGTCTCTCGGGGTTATTCCCATTTCTTTAAACTTCTGCTCGAAGTATTTTTCGTCTCTCATATAAGGTCTCCCTTTTTTGGGCCCATGTGCTTTTGCGAAAAACCTTCTTATCTTACGAATCATATGATTCTCCATAAAGATAAAACGGCATCTCCGTACACATATTATACTTATAAAACCAATTTTTACAAGGTTTTTAGTATAAAATAACTAAGAAATAATATGTCCCTCAACTGGCGATAGCACATATTGACGGGAAACATTCTAAATTATTGAATATGTAAAAATTATATCAAACTTTTTGGTAAATGTGTTTTTAGTCAGGGAAAGAAAAAGCATAGTAAAAATTGAAACAAAAATATTACGGCTATATATAGAAAACCTTTCAACATCTTCGCAAGCATAGCAAAAAAAGAGAGGCCGAAAAGGCCTCTCACAATACAAATTCCGCAATCCTTGGGAAGTATAAAATCCTGGGTGGCTGACGGGATTCGAACCCGCGACCCTCGGCTCCACAAACCGATGCTCTAACCAGCTGAGCTACAACCACCAAAATCTACCGCGGCCTGCCGGCGCGGCGCAAATATGCGGCCACTAGCAAGCCTTATCTCTTTATATATTATAGAATATTTTAAGGCGCGTTTGGCCGCGGGCGTTTTTGCGGCGCGCGCCGTTGCGTTTGTATACACTTTATAAAGAGGTTTTATGCCCTGGTATATTTTTGCGCTGCTGTCCAATTTTTCGTGGGGGCTGGGCAGCCAGTTTTACGCGCTGTATTCTAAAAAACTCTCGCCGGTATGGACTAATATTTTTAAGGGCTCGTTCTCGGGCGCGCTTTTTATAATAACGGTGCTTTTAACGGGCGGGTTTACAAAAATACCGCCCGCGGCGGCCGCTTTGTTTTTACTTTCGGGCTTTATCGGCCTGGGCCTGG
>JAISVV010000124.1 GCA_031271365.1 Elusimicrobiota bacterium
TACTTCTTTTTAGCGCTTATTTCTCTGGCTTTGGCTTGCGCGGCGGCCAGGCGCGCTATCGGCACGCGGAAAGGCGAGCAGGAGACATAATCAAAACCCTCTCTGTGGCAGAACTCCACGCTGCTTGGCTCGCCGCCGTGTTCGCCGCAGATGCCGATTTTAAGTTTATTCTTAACGCCGCGGCCTTCTTTGACGGAGTGTTTAATTAAAAACCCTACGCCCTCCTGGTCAAGCACCTGGAAAGGGTCAACTTTCAAAATACCCTTTTCAACATAATCGGGCACAAAGCCGCCGATATCGTCGCGGCTGAAGCCGAAAGTCATCTGCGTTAAGTCGTTGGTGCCGAAGGAGAAGAAATCAGCCACGCCCGCTATCTTTGCCGACATTATGGCCGCGCGCGGTATCTCTATCATGGTGCCCACGGTGTAGGTAATCTTTTTACCAAACTTGGCCTGCGCCTCTTTATGGGCGGCCTCTATAAGCGGTTTTTGGTCGGTAATCTCGGCCTCGGTGCAGGTTACGGGTATCATGATTTCCGGGTTAACTTTAACGCCTTCTTTAATAAGCTCTGCCGCCGCTTCAAAGATGGCGCGGCTTTGCATGGCCGTAATCTCTGGGTAGGTGATGCCAAGCCTTATGCCGCGGTGGCCCATCATGGGGTTAACTTCGTGCAAGGCTTCGGCGCGGCTGTTAAACTGCGCGC
Source organism: Elusimicrobiota bacterium (assembly GCA_031271365.1). Taxonomy (GTDB): domain Bacteria; phylum Elusimicrobiota; class Elusimicrobia; order Elusimicrobiales; family Elusimicrobiaceae; genus Proelusimicrobium. Next base: position 704 of record JAISVV010000124.1, read on the forward strand.
GGGTGATGTTTAAAGCCTTTAAGATAGCGTTGACGGCGTCGTCGCTTTGCGGGATAAACTCGTGCAGCGGCGGGTCCATCAGGCGGATGGTAACGGGGTAGGGCGCCATGGCTTTCAAGGTGGCCTTAATATCCGCTTTCATGAACGGGAAGATTTCGTTTAACGCTTTAACGCGCTCTTCGGTGGTGGTTGATAAAATCATCTTTCTAAGCGCAAAAAGCGGTTTTTCGGAATTTTCGCCGTAGAACATATGCTCTATGCGGAACAACCCTATACCCTGCGCGCCGAAGGAGCGGGCTTTATCGGCGTCCGCCGCGCTGTCTGCGTTGGCGCGTATTGCAAGCCTTTTAATCTCGTCGCACATGGCCAAAAATTTAACAAGGTTTTTATTGCCCTCGCCGGCCGCGAGCATGGCCAGTTTGCCTTCGTACACCAAACCGCGCGTGCCGTTTAGGGTTAAAAAATCGCCTTGTTTAAACGTTTTGCCGGCAACTTTCATGGTTTTGGCGGCAACGTCCACGTGGATATCGCTTGCGCCCACTATACAGCATTTGCCCCAGCCGCGCGCGACTAAGGCGGCGTGCGAAGTCATACCGCCGCGCGCCGTTAAAATGGCCTGCGCGGCGCGCATGCCTTCAACGTCTTCTGGGTTGGTTTCTTCGCGCACAAGGATAACTTCTTCGCCGGCGGCTTTGGCTTTGATGGCGTCTTCGGAGGTAAAAACAATTTTACCGCTTGCGCCGCCGGGGCCGGCGGGTAAACCTTTTACCAGCACTTTGGCGCTGGCTTCGGCCTTAGGGTCCACTACGGGGTGCAAAAGTTCGTCAAGCTGGTCGGGGCTGACGCGCAGGACGGCGGTGTTTTTGTTAATAAGTTTTTCTTTAACCATGTCCAGCGCGATTTGCACCGCGGCTATGCCGTTGCGCTTGCCCACGCGGCATTGCAGCATCCACAGGCGGCCGTTTTCGATGGTAAACTCAAGGTCTAACATATCTTTATAGTGTTTCTCAAGCCGTTTTTGTATGGCGTCTAATTCTTTGTAGGCTTTGGGCATTATGTGCTCTAAAGAGGCTTTATCCCCCCCGTGGCCGGAGGTGGACCATTTATTAATCGGGTCCGGCGTTCTGATGCCGGCCACGACGTCTTCGCCCTGGGCGTTAACTAAATACTCGCCGTAAAAATGGCTGTCGCCGCTGCCCGGGTTGCGCGTAAAAGCCACGCCCGTTGCGCTGCCCTGGCCCATATTGCCGAACACCATGGCCTGCACGTTAACCGCGGTGCCCCATTCGTGCGGTATTTTTTCTATGTTTCTGTAGGCGATGGCGCGTTTGCCGTTCCAGCTGGCAAACACGGCGCCCACGGCGCCCCAAAGCTGCTCCATGGGGTTATCGGGGAACTCTTTGTTTAAAACTTTTTTGACGATGGCTTTAAAATCGGCGCAGACGGCTTTAAGTTCCGCCGCGGTGATTTCGGTGTCTGATTTATAGCCTTTTTTAACTTTAAGGTCGTGCAGTTTTTCGTCTAAAATTTTGCGTATGCCTTTGTCGTCTTTGGGCTCTATGCCGGCGGCCTTTTCCATCACCACGTCGGAGTACATCATAATTAAGCGGCGGTAAGCGTCGTAGACAAAGCGCTCGTCGCCGGTTTTTTTAATCATGCCCGGTATGGTTTCTAAGGTTAGGCCGACGTTTAAAATAGTTTCCATCATGCCCGGCATAGAGGCGCGCGCGCCGCTGCGCACGGACACCAAAAGCGGGTTTGTAGTGGAGCCGAAAACTTTGCCCGTCTCTTTTTCCACCTTTTTGAGGTTGGCGGCCAAATCGGCCTTTAAGGTTTTGGGGTAGGTTCTTTTGTGGCCCCAGTAATAAGTGCAGACTTCGGTGGTGATAGTGAACCCGGGGGGCACGGGCAGTTTAAGCGCGCCGGCCATTTCGGCAAGGTTTGCGCCTTTGCCGCCCAGGAGGTTCTTCATGCCGCCGTCGCCGTCGGCTTTACCGCCCCCGAAGTAATAAAT
>JAISVV010000154.1 GCA_031271365.1 Elusimicrobiota bacterium
AAAAAACTACCTTCGCGCTTGACTACTTTGCCCTCAGCTTTGGCGACGCTCAAAATGCCGAATGGATTGGCAACGAAGTTGACTTAATGGTTAAACACGCCGTTAACGACTACGTTGAACTGCACGCCGGCATCGCCTACGTGTTTGAAATTCATGAGAATTCCAATCCGTATGCCGGACAGCTTGGCATGATTGTCCGCTTCTAATCAGTTTATACATTAGTTTTAAACCCCCGTCCAAAGGCGGGGGTTTTTTATTTGTATCTGTTGCCCGGCCCGGCCTTGCCGGGGGCGGCGGATGTAAAAAAACGGCCCCGCAAACCTGCGGGGCCGCCTGCGCCGTCATTGCTGTTTAAAGGATTAATCTTCTTTAATAATTGCCACCGCCAGCTCGTCCAACTGCTTTTTATCCACCACATTGGGCGACTGCGTCAGCGGGCAGTATGCCGCCGTCGTCTTGGGGAAGGCGATAACTTCTTTAATACTTTCCTCCCCGCACAAAAGCGCGGTTAAGCGGTCAAACCCAAGGCCGTAGCCGCCGTGGGGCGGGGCGCCGGCTTCAAGCGCGTCTAAAAGCATGCCGAAACGGCGGGCGCTTTCTTCTTTGGAATACTTCATTAAATTTAAAATCTTCTCCTGCAAATCGCGCCGGTGGTTGCGGATAGAGCCCGAAGCCAGCTCCACCCCGTTAAGCACCAGGTCAAACTGATAAGAGCGCACTTTAAGCGGGTCGCTGTCCAGAAGCGGGATATCCTCGGCAACTGGCGCGGTAAAGGGGTTGTGCGCCGCGTCGTAGCGGTTTTCCTCGGGGATAAAATCCAAAAGCGGGAAGTTAACCACCCACAAGGCCGCCCACTTTTTAAGCGGTTTTAAATTTAGCAGCTTTATCAACTCTTTGCGCAGCGCGCCCATATATAAGGAGGCAACCCTCTCTTCCCCCGCGCCGATAAAGATGGTATCGCCCTCTTTAAGGTTAAGGGCGGCCAGTTCCGTTTCCGTAAAAAACTTTGCGCCGGGGCCTTCAAACTTGCCGGCTTTGTGTTTAAGCCAAACAAGCCCTTTTGCGCCGTTGGCTTTAACCAAATCGGTTAATTTATCCATAATACTGCGGCTGAAAGTATCGGCCGAATTTGCCGCAGCCAAAGCGCGGATAACGCCGCCGGCGGCAATGGCATCGGCAAACACTTTAAAACCCGTGGCGGCAAAAATTTTGGTGACGTCGGCAATTTCCATGCCGTAGCGCAAATCGGGCTTATCGCTGCCGAAGCGGCGCATAACCTCGTCAAAGCTGATACGCTCAAAGGGGGTGTCTATCGCTTCGCCCGCCTCGGCCCAGGCGGCTTTAATCATGCCCTCGCCTATGGCAAAAATATCGTCTAAATCTACAAAAGACATTTCTATATCAACCTGCGTGTGCTCGGGCTGGCGGTCGGCGCGCAAATCCTCGTCGCGGAAGGCGCGTGCCAGCTGGAAGTATCTGTCAACTCCCGAGGCCATTAAAGTCTGCTTAAACATTTGCGGGCTTTGCGGCAGCGCGTAAAACTTGCCGTGATGCACGCGCGATGGCACCAGATAATCCCGCGCGCCCTCGGGGGTGGAGCGCGTTAAAACAGGCGTTTCAATTTCCAAAAACCCGTTTTGCGTAAAATAATTGCGGATAACCTGCGCCAGGCGGTGGCGCAGCGTTAAATTGCGCACCATGCGCGGCGAACGCAGGTCAACGTAGCGGTATTTAAGGCGTATTTCTTCGGAAACATTTTTGTCGCCGTTTATATCAAACGGCAGCTGCGCGGAGGTATTTAAAAGTTCAATTTTATCCGCAATAACTTCCACCTCGCCGGTGGGGATATTTTTGTTTACATACCCCTCTTTGCGCGCGCGCACAACGCCCTCAACGCAGATAACGTATTCCTGCCGCAATTGCTCGGCAACGGCAAAGGCCTCTTTATTTTCCGGCCCCACGACGATTTGCACAAACCCGCTCCTGTCGCGCAGGTCCACAAACAAAACGCCGCCGTGGTTGCGGTATCCGTTAACCCAGCCGCATAAAATTTGTTTGGTGCCGATTAAGTTTGCCTTAACATCGCCTGCGTAATTTGTGCGTTTCATACTTTACCTTTTTAGCTTAAATAGATTTAAAAGTTCTTTTTGCGGGCATTCTTCCTGCGCGCCCGTTTCTAAATTTTTTATGGTTACGTAGTTGCCTTTGGCCTCGTTCTCGCCCAGGATAACGGCATAGCCCGCGCCGCTTTTATCCGCCTGTTTCATTTGCGCTTTAAGGTTTTTGTCAAACAGGCCGCCCAAGGTTACAAATTCCGCGGTGCGCAGGGTTTGCATTACGTTGAAAGCGGCCTCGTTTGCGGTTTTATCCATGGAGACCACGTATATTTTTAAATATTTCTTTGCCGGCTTTTCGCCGCGCGCAATGCCCGCGCGCTCGGCCCCCATGGCCCAGCCCACCGCCGGCATATCCGGCCCGCCCATGCTTTGTATAAGCCCGTCGTAGCGGCCGCCGCCGGCAATGGCGTTTTGCGCGCCCAAACTGCCCGCCTGAAACTCAAATACGGTGCGGGTATAATAGTCCAAGCCGCGCACCAGCGTGGTATCTTCTTCAAAATCTATTTTGCCGCGCAGCAGGGTTTTAACTTCTTCGTAATGCTCGGCGCAGGCGGGGCAGAGTTTTTGCTTTGGCGCGCTTTGCGTAAACTTCGGGCCGCAAATTTTGCAGTCTAAAACGCGCAGCGGGTTGCGCTGCAGGCGCTCCCGGCACTTTTCGCAAAGTTCGGCCTTGGCGGCGGACAGATGCGCAATCAACTCTTTTTTATAAACCGGCCGGCACTCTTTGCAGCCCAGCGAATTTATTTTTACTTTATAATTTGTAATGCCGAAATCTTTTACAATATCTTTTAAAAGCAGTATGGCCTCGGCGTCGGCGGCGGGGGCGGCGCTGCCTATAAGCTCCGCGCCGATTTGCTCAAACTCGCGGTAGCGGCCCGCCTGCGGGCGCTCCGCCCTAAACATATTGCCGATGTAAAAAAACTTTTTAACCGGGTCAGTGTTGGCAAAATTATTTTCTATATACGCTCTTGCCGCGCCGGGGGTGCCCTCGGGCCTTAATGCCAGCTGACGGCCGCCGGCGTCTTCAAAGGCGTACATTTCCTTTTGCACGATGTCGGTGGTGTCGCCGGTGGATTTTACAAATAATTCCTTCAGCTCCAGCGTCGGCACGCGCAGTTCGGCCACGCCGTAAAGTTTAAAAACTTTGCGGGCGCTTGTTTCCAGCTCGGTAAGCGCGTCGGCCTCTTGGCCGAAGACGTCTTTAAAACCTCTAACCAGTTTTGCCATAATGTTAATTTTATCATATAATTACGTTATAAAAGAAGCGCATTGAAACACCTTAAAGAGAGGATATAAAAATGAAAAACCTTAAATCCGCAACCGCCGTCGTTGCTTTTGCGGCGGTAATTGCTTTTTGCGGCTGCGCCACCGCCGGCGGCGGCGCAACGGCAAGCGCAATGCCCAAAATCACGCTGGAAGAAGCCCTGCAAAAATCCGCCGACGCGCGGGCAAAGCTGCAAAGCGCGCAGAACGCCTACAACATTGCGCAAGCGGCCAACTTCGCCGCACAAAACTCCGCAACGTCGCAAAGCGCAAAGCAATCCGCGCTGCGTATGCTTGACGAGGCCAAACTTAAACTGGAAACCACAAAACAATCCATCATAGACGAAGCCAACGCCTGGAAAGACATCGTCAAATAAACACTTATCAGCCTAAAAAGCCGCGGCGCCAAATTGCGCTGCGGCTTTTGTTATGATATAATTAGCGTATAAAGGGCGTGTAGCTCAGCTGGGAGAGCGCCTCGTTCGCAACGAGGAGGTCGTCGGTTCAATCCCGATCACGTCCACTTTTTGCTGCGGCTTTTGAGCGTCTTTGCCTTTTTCCCTCCGTTCGGATATGCGGGGCTTCGCCCGCTTTGGATATGCCTCTCTGCGGGAAAAAGGCAAATCCATCTCAAAATCCTTGCAAAAAGGTCTTCCCCAAAAAGGACCTTTTACCATGACCAGAATTTATATATCCGATATCGGCAAATATTTGGGCCAAAGCGTTACGCTTAAGGGCTGGCTGTACAATAAACGCTCCAGCGGCAAGCTGGTTTTTTTACAGCTGCGCGACGGCAGCGGCATTATCCAATGCGTCGTTTTTAAAGGCGACGTCAGCGAAGAAAAATTTAAACTGGCCG
>JAISVV010000018.1 GCA_031271365.1 Elusimicrobiota bacterium
CTGGGCCGCGGCGCGGGCAGTTTTTTTATGCAATATCCGCATTACAAAAAACCGCAAATTTTTTATATCGAGCAATTGCACAACGCCCAAACCCGCCACGCCGAAAACCATTACCTGGAGCTGCTTTCCACCCTGGGCCTAAGCGGTTTTGCGCTGTTTTTATGGGCGGCGGTTTACCTGCTTTTCGGTGCGTATAAAAAATTTAAAGCGTATAGCTTAAATACGGCGGACGCGCGGGCAAAACAGCGCGCTTACCTGCTGCTTGCTTACGCTATGGCGTTAATTTCCGTTTATATACACAACTTTGCAGATATCAGCCTTCATTTAGTTTCCGGCGGTTTTTTTGCGGCGGTTTTTGCCGCGGCGGTTTTTAATTTAAGCCGCGGGCCCATGGAAGTAAAAGTAAAAGCGGTTGAGCCCGCGCGGGCCGGCGCGTTGTTTTACGCCTCGGGCATTGCCGCGCTTTGTTTATTTGGCTTTATCATAACTTACATAATCAAAGATTTTTATGTGATGACTTTAGTTAACGCTAAAGTGCCGCTTTTATTTTTGGCGGCGTACTGGGCGTTTTTTATCTGCATTATTTGCGCGGCCGCATATGCTTTTGTAAAGGTTATTTTTAAGTATAAAAAAACCGCGCCCGTTTTTATTTTAAGCGCGGCGGCGGCCGTAATGCTTTTGGGCTGGTTTAGTTTAAAGGCGGATAATTACCTTGCCGCCGCCACCATGCTGGCCGAGCAAGGCCGCCAAAACGAGGCTTTGCAATATTACGCCCGCGCGGCAAAATACAAGCCTTACGAAAGCAGCATAAACCTGTTTAGGGGCATACTGCTGACGGAGCGCTTTGACACCGCCCGCACAAATAAACCGCTTGAAGGCGACGGCAAAGGCCGGCTTTACAACGATTTGCAGCGCGCGCAGCTTTACTTTGATAAAACGCGCCGCCTAAACCCCGCAGAGCCGCTTTTATACTATCACCTTGGCTCTTTGCAGCGCAAAGCCGCCCTGCATTACGGCGGCGAAGATTACTATAAAGCCGCCCAAGCCAGCCTTAAATACGCCCTGGAGTTTGACCCGGTTTTTGAAAGTATCTACTTCCAGCTTGCCAACCTGGCCTTGGATAAAAACGATTACCGCCAAGCCTACGACTGGCTTACCCTCTACAAACGCGGCCCCGCCGGCGTAACGGAGCCGCAGTACCTAAACCGCCACGCGCAAAACCCTACGGCAAACGCCCATCTTAACGCCCTGGCGCAAAAGCTATGAACGCTAAACTTTTAAGCCTTACGGGCGCGGCCTTTAAAGTATTTTTTATACTTTGCGTTTTTGTAAGCCCGCTTATATTTTTTACCTCTTTAACCCGCAACCCCTTTGACGCGCAAACTTTTGTTTTGGCCGCCGGCGCGGGCGCTTTATTATTTTTATGGGCGCTGCGCTGCTTTGGCGCAAAAGAAATTGTTTTAAAATATACCGCCGCAGATTATTTTTTTGCCGCCTTTATTTTTACCGCGCTTTTATCCACGGCGGTTAATTATTTTGCCTCCACGCACCCGGCGGCGGTTTTAAACGAATTTATACGCAAAGGCCATGTTTTGATAACCAATGTATCGGCGGGCTTTTTGCTTGCCAAAGCCTTTGCGCCCTACGACGGGCAGGATAACAAAACCTTTGCCCGGGCGTCTTATTTGGCCGCCTGGGGGTTTTTGTGGCTGTTCTTCCCGGCGTTTAAAATGCAGGGCGTTTTTGACGTTTACGCAATACTCGTTTGGTGCGCGGGCGTTTATTTGTGCTTTAAAATTTTAAAGCACAATAATATAAAAGAAGTTTTGGATATTTTTATCGCCGTGGCCGCTTTGGCCGCTTTTTACGGCGTGATGCAAAACCGCGGCGCGGATATTTTTTGGAGCATAGATATCTCCGGCCAGTTTGGTGCGCGGGCGGTAAGCACTTTTGGCAATCCTAATTTTCTTTCTTCTTACATTCTTTTGTTTTTGCCTTTGGCCGCCGTGTATTTTTTAAAAGCGCAGAAAACCCGGCCTAAGGTTTATTATTTTGCCGTCGTGCTTTTGTTTTGCGCTTATTTAGCCGTTTCGGCGGCGCGCAGCAGCTGGCTGGGCGCGCTTGCCGGTTTTGCCGCGCTGGTTTTGTTTAAAGAAGTTCGCAGCGCGGCTTTAAAAAACAAAATCAGAAGCGCGGTTTTGCTCTTTTGCGCCGTTTTGGTTTTTGCGCTTTGGCCCGCGCAAACCGGCGGCGGGCGGTATGCCTCGGCCGCGGCGCAACGAGTTGGTTTGGGCGCGCCTAAAAACCTTAGCTTAAACGCCGCGCAGGGCGAGATTAACCAATCTTACCACCAGCGTTTAATGATGTGGGCCTGCGCGCTTGAAGCGGCCGGAGAAAGCCCTGTCTTAGGCAAAGGCTGGGGCGGGTATCAGATGGTTTTCGGCCCGTGTCAGGGGCGGCTTATTTTAAAATATCCGCCGCTTAGTTTTTTACACACGCAGGCCAATGCCGCGCATAACGAATTTATGGAAGTTTTGGCCCAAAGCGGTTTTGCGGGTTTATTTATATATCTGGCCTTTTTTGCGCTTTTGCTTTTTACTTTTTTAAAAGCGTATAAAAACTTTAACGCGCAGCAGCGTTTGTTTTACGCCGCCTTATTTGCCGGCGCCGGCGCTATGCTGGCGGATAATATGCTGAATATTACGCTGCAAAGTTCTATAACGGCTTTTGCGTTTTGGTTTATAATTTCTTCTTTAAATCAAAGCGCCGCAAAGATAAAAAAAATTAAAGCGCGCGCCGGCGTTTTATTTATTTTGAACGCCTTTTGCCTGGCCGCCTTTGTGCTGCTTGTTTTTTGGCAGGCGCGCAGAATTAACGCCGCCGTTAAAGAGTTTAAAGCGCAAAAGTTGTTTGTGCTTGAAAATTTTGCCCTGGCCGCCAAAGAAGCGCGCGGCATAAAAACCGCCGAGGCTTATTATTTGCTTGTTAACAGCTTAATAAAAACCGGCGATTACGACGCCGCCGCGGCCGCCGCGAAAGAGGGGGCGGAGCGCTTCCCCTCGTATCACGAGTTTTACTTCCGCCTTGCCGCCATAGCCGCCGCGCGCGACGAGCTTGGCTCCGCCGTGCAAAACTTGCGCCAAACGCTGCTTTTGTATCCGGCTTACCAGCCGGCGGCGGCCGCTTTGGGCGAAGCGCTTTTAAAAAACCCGCCGCTTGCGCAGGGCGAAAATTTATTGCTTTTAGAGCGCGTCGCCCGCGTAATGCCTTACGCGGATTTTGTAAATCTGCGGCTTGCCGCCGTGTACCTGGCAAACGGCCGCGCCGCGGAGGCTAAAGAAGCCGCCGCAAAAATATTGAAGACGGATAATTTTAACCCCGACGCGCGCGACGTATTGGCCGCCGCCGACGCCCTGCTTGGCGTTAAAGAGGACGCCCTTTTGCAAAAAGCCCAAAAACTCGCCGCGCTTAAAAAACAACTTGCGGACCCGCAATTTTTAACC